>JAHWJJ010000157.1 GCA_019348475.1 Gemmatimonadota bacterium
TACCCGCTGGAGCCGTTGCAAACGCTGGAGTTTGCCTGTCGCAGTCGGAGCGGGTTGGAACTTGGCGCGGCTCACGCGTGGGGCTTCGGAATCGCAGCCCGGCCCGGAGCGCAGCGGAGGGACACGCCCAAAACCGCCGTTGGTCCTGTTCGGTCCCGGCTACGCCGGGTTAGGAAATAGGGAATAGAGGAATCTCGCCCGATCTGGTGGTCTGCTTCCGCACGTTCAAGTCGCGATCCCGGATTCGGTGTCACCATCACCCAGACACCGCATTCCGGCTGGGGCGCAGACGCGGGAGATTGAACGGGAATGGCTGCCGAGGGGGCGGAGGGGGCGGCGGAGAGGGGGAGTGCGGAGGATCCGCCGCCGGTCTACACCATCGGCCACTCCACCCGCACGGCGGACGAGTTCATCGCCCTGCTGCGCGAACACGGGGTGCGGCTGCTGGTGGACGTGCGCCGCTTTCCCGGGTCGCGGCGGCATCCGCAGTTCGGCCGCGACGCGCTGGCGGCGGCGCTGGCGGACGCCGGCATCGCGTACCGGCACGAGGAGGCGCTGGGCGGCCGGCGCGCGTCGGACGCCTCCGCCGGCCCCTCCCCCAACACGGCGTGGCGCCATCCGGCGTTCCGCGCCTACGCCGACTACATGGCCACGCCGCCGTTCCAGGCGGCGCTGCGCCGGCTGATCGGCGACGGCGTGCGGCGGCCGACGGCGATCATGTGCGCCGAGGCGGTGCCCTGGCGCTGCCACCGCCGGCTGATCACCGACGCGCTGCTGGCGCGAGGCGTTCCCGTGCTGGACATCATCGGCCCCGGCCAGGCGCGCCGCGCCGTGCTTTCGGAGCACGCGACCGTCCGCGGCGACGGCACCCTCGTCTACCCCGCCACGCCCCAGCGGGACCTCTTCGCGGAATGATTCGGCAGCACGGGACGGCGCCGATTTTGCGGGTATGTGCAGACCGTCCCGTGCACTCGGCACATCCTCCGTTTCAGGCCCGCCGGCCGGGCGATCCGCCCGCCGCCGGGCGCTCGGCTTACCGGCCATGCCCAGGACCATCCTCCTCGCCGACGACCACGAGGACAACCGGCTGGCGCTGCTCACGGTGCTGCAGCGCGCGGGGTACCGCACGCTGGGCGCCGCCAACGGGCAGCAGGCGGTTGAGGTGGCCCACGAGCACCTGCCGGACCTGATCCTGATGGACCTGGCCATGCCGGTGATGGACGGCCGCCAGGCCATGCGGCAGCTGCGCGCCGACGAGCGGACGGCCCGCATCCCCATCATCGTGCTTACCGCGATGGCGCTGTCCGTGGACCGGGAGCGACTGGTCGCGGAGGGGTTCGACGGGCTGCTCATCAAGCCCTGCATGCCCCCCCACCTGGTTTCCGAGGTCCGCCGCGTGGTGGGCCCGCCGGAAGATTGACCGCGCCGCCCGCCCCTCTGTGCAGGGCGGGCGGCGCTCGCGTTCGCGGCACCCCGATCTCTTGCCCAGGAGCCCCATGATCCGCACCGCACGCTTCGCCTGGATGGCCGCGCTGGCCGCACTCTTCGCCTGCACGCCCCCGCCGGAGCCCGTCTCCATGGGCGGCGTGCGGCCCACGGACGTGGGCGGCAGCATGGTGGCCCCGCCGCGCTGGGGAATGGTGATCCACGGCGGCGCGGGGGCCATGTCGCCGCAGAGCCTGTCGGCCGAGCGGCAGGCGGAGTACCGCGCCGCGCTCACCGAGGCGCTGATGGCCGGGCACGCGGTGCTGGCGCGCGGCGGCACCAGCCTGGACGCGGTGGAGGCGGCGGTGAACGTAATGGAGGACAATCCGCTCTTCAACGCCGGCCGCGGCGCCGTGGTCACCGCGGACGGGCGCATCGAGCTGGACGCGGCGGTGATGGACGGCGCCACCCTCAAGGCCGGCGCCGTCGCGGGGCTGCACACGGTCCGCAACCCCATCGACCTGGCGCGCGCGGTGATGGAGCGCTCGCCGCACGTGATGATGATCGGCGAGGGCGCGGAGACCTTTGCGCGGCAGAACGGGCTGGCGATGGTGGAGGAATCGTACTTCTGGACGCCCAACCGCCGGCAGCAGTGGGAGCGCATGCGGATGCAGGACAGCCTGCGCGCCGACAGCGCGGCGCGGGCCGGGCGCACCAGCGGCTACGCCATGCCGGACGACCGCAAGTGGGGGACGGTGGGCGCCGTGGCGCTGGACCAGCACGGCAACCTGGCGGCGGGCACGTCCACGGGGGGGATGATGATGAAGCGCTTCGGGCGCGTGGGCGACGTGCCCATCGTCGGCGCGGGTACCTACGCCAACAACCGCTCCTGCGCGGTGAGCGCCACGGGCCACGGCGAGTTCTTCATCCGCAACGTGGTGGCGCACAGCATCTGCGCGCTGATGGAGTACGGCGGGCTGCCGCTGCAGGCCGCGGCCGACAGCATCGTGATGCGCCAGCTGGTGGCGCAGCGGGGGGAGGGAGGCGTGATCGCCATGGACCGCCAGGGCAACTGGACCATGCCCTTCAACAGCACCGGGATGTTCCGCGGCCGCATTGGCGCCGACGGCCGTCCCGAGGTCGCCATCTTCCGCGACTGAACCCAACCGCCCGCACCGCGCTGGAAAGCAGTTCAACCTCCCCCACGGGTTTTTGGGGGAGGTGCGAGCCTGAGCGAGCGGAGGGGGCGCGGCGCGACCCGGCCATGCTGCTGAAGGCTGTCTGCGCGTCAGGGCTTTTCCACTCGTGGAGCCCCCTTCGGCGGACCCCCGGCCGACGCATCCTCAGCGGCGGCGGGTGTAGATCCTGGCCTCCGCGGGAACGGGCTCGCCGTGCTCGCCCTGCGTGGGGCCCAGGTGCAGGATAAGCCGGCCGCGCTCCACCGTGTAGCGGATGGGTGGCCCGAGGCTTTCCTGGTCCGCCACGAACTCGTCCTGCCAGCCGGACGTCTCGGCGTCGCGCCAGCGGACGCGCTGCACGCTCATCGCGACGCCAGCCTCATCCAGGCGGTACCTGCCCGTGCTCTCGCCCCGGTAAACGACCCGCCAGCCGATCCCCGCCCGGTCCCACCCCAGGATGGTGGACTGGTACGTCCCGTCAGGCCTGAACAGGTAGCGGTGCTCCGCCCGGTCGATGTCGCCGGTGCCGCGGAACAGCGTCATCGGCGCCGCCCACTCGCCGTGGATGGCGTCCGTCGCCGGGAGCGTGCCCCCATCGCACGCGGCCAGGGGGAGGAGGGCGAGCATCAGCAGGCGCGGGAGGATTCGCATGGGATCACGGGAGGTGGGTCGCTGGATCATCGGCCAATCAATGTTCATCCCCGCGCAATCGTGACGCGAGGCCGGCGAGAGCGGGGCTCCTGCCCTGTCGGCGAGAGCGGGGCTCCTGCCCTGCCTATGCTGAGAACCCGAAGGTGTCGACAGGGCCTTTCGGGCGGCAAAGACCTTCACTCTTGCGCGGCCCCGCGTTTGCGAAACATCATCCCTTCTCCGGCCGGGAGGCCGGCGAGCGGCAACTCTGGACCGAGACGGGGGACGGGGGATGGTCATCGGCAAGCTGCTGCGGCGCAACCGCATCCTGGGCGACCGCGAGGCCGAGCTGCGCGCACGCGAGCTCGAGCTGCTGAACCGCCTGGGCACCGCGCTGGAGCGCTTTGGCGCCGACGTGGACGCCGACGACCTGCGGCACTTCAACGAGGCGCGCGAGCAGCTGAACGGGCTGTTCCTGCTCGTCATCGCGGGCGAGTTCAACAGCGGCAAGAGCAGCTTCATCAACGCCCTCTTGGGCGAGCGCGTGCTGCCGGAAGGGGTGACGCCCACCACCGACCGCATCAACGTCCTCAAGTGGGGCGAGCAGCCGGCGGAGAACCTGGTGGAGGCGTACCTGCTGGAGCGCACCCACCCTTCGCCGCTGCTGCGCGACCTGAACATCGTCGACACGCCGGGCACCAACGCCGTGCTGCGCGAGCACGAGGAGCTTACGCGCGACTTCGTGCCCCGCAGCGACCTGGTGCTCTTCGTCACCTCGGCGGACCGGCCGTTCACCGAGAGCGAGCGCGGCTTTCTGGAGCAGATCCGCGCCTGGGGCAAAAAGATCGTCTTCATCGTGAACAAGATCGACATCCTGGGCGCGGAATCGGACCGCGAGCAGGTGCTGCGCTTCGTTCGTGAGAACGGCGCGGCGCTGCTGGGCGAGGAGCCGCTGGTGCTCCCGGTGAGCGCGCGCGACGCCCTGCAGGCCCGCGCCCGCGGCGACGACGCGGCGTGGGCGCGCAGCGGCTTTCGCGCGGTGGAGGACCTGCTGCTGAAGACGCTGGACCAGCAGGAGCGCATCCGCCTTAAGCTGCTCAACCCGCTGAACGTGGGGCTCAAGCTGGCGGCAAAGTACAAGGAGACGGCGTTCGAGCGCTTGAAGCTGCTGGCCGACGACGTGTCGACGCTGCAGAACATCGACCAGCAGCTCGCCGCGTTCCACCAGGAGATGCTGCGCGACTTCGGGCCCCGGCTGGGGCGGCTGGAGGCGCTGCTGAACGAGATGGAGGTGCGCGGCCTGAACTTTTTCGACGAGACCATCCGCTTCGGAAAGATCCGCGAGCTGATGCAGACCGACCAGGTGCGGCGCGACTTCGAGCGCGTGGTGGTGGCGGATACGCCGCGGCTGATCGACGAAGAGGTGGGGCGGGTGATCGACTGGATCGTGGAGCGCAACCTGAAGCTGTGGCAGGACATCAGCGCCTACATCGAGCGCCGGCAGATCCACCGCCACCGGGAGGGGATGATCGGCGAGGTGGGGCGCGGCTTCAGCTACAACCGCCAGGCGCTGCTGGATTCCATCGGCCGCGCGGCGGGCGAGGCGGTGGGCGGCTTCAACCGCGAGGCTGAGGCGCGCAAGCTGGCGGAGGAGGTGCGCGGCGCGTCGGGGGTGACCATGCTGGCCGGCGCCGGCGTGGGGCTGGGGGTGCTGATGACGGCGATGCTCACCGGCGCCGCCGCCGACATCACCGGCATCACCCTGGCGGCCACGCTTGCGGCCACGGGGCTGTACGTGCTCCCCGCGCGGCGGCGCCAGGCTAAGGCCGAGTTCCAGAAGAAGGTGGGCGAGGTGCGCGGGCGGCTGAACGAGGCGCTCACCCGGCAGGTGCATTCGGCCGTGCAGGACTCGCAGGAAAAGGTGAACGAGTCCATCGCCCCGTACCGCCGGTTCGTCCAGGTGCAGCAGGAGCAGCTGAACGAGGCGCGCGGCGAGCTGGTGGTCGCCGAGGATGCGCTGCTGAGGCTGCGGACGGAGATCGGCGCGTAGCGGCACCCGAAACGCCGCGAGCCGTCATTCCGCGCTTTGGCGGGAGGTCCAGCACCCGGAACACCATCTCGTACCCGGGCACACGGCCCGCGAACAGCTCCTGCCACGCCCGTTCGGGCCGCACCACGCGCGCAGCCCAATCCAGCTGCTCAGCACTGAGACATGCGTTCGGCGGCGGCGCCGGCGCGGTGAATTTGCGGATTCCGGTGATGCGCCACGTGTGGATGCCCGCGGGGGATCCGGGGTCGTCGGCAGCGCAGTCACAGGGGAAGCGGGTCGATCCCCACCGATGTCTCACCACTGAGCCACAGCCCCGCGCCCGCCTGGCCGATTCTGCCCGCGGGCCAGGTCTCCACCCGAAAACAGCCCCCATCCAGGATTCAAAAAAAGCCGCGCCAGAATGAATCTGGCGCGGCAGCCTCCCGTGCGGCCTGTGTGGCGAACGGAGCCAGAGAAACTCCGTCCGGTTGGCTCCCTGTGAGGCCAGGGTCTTCGTGCCTGAGCGGAAGCGCGGCTACGAGAGCACGCTCTGGTAGGCGCCCCAGTCCTCCAGCACGCGCGCGGCGCCCCGCACCACGCAGGTAAGCGGCTGCTCGTCCAGGTGGATGTGCAGCCCCGTCTCGCGCTCCAGCAGCCGCCCCAGCCCGCGAAGCTGCGCGCCGCCCCCCGTCATTACGATCCCCGCGTCGATGATGTCGGACGACAGCTCGGGGGGCGTGGTCTCCAGCGCGCGGCGCACGGCGGCGACGATGGCGTGCACCGGCTCCTGGATGCACTCGCGGATCTCCAGCGAGTTCACCCGCACGCTCTTGGGGATGCCGTTCACCAGGTCACGGCCGGTCACGTCCATCTCGCGCTCCTCGCTCAGCGGGAACGCGGAGCCGATCTGGATCTTTACCCCCTCGGCCGTGGCCTCGCCGATCAGCAGGTTGCGGCTCTTGCGCACGTAGGCCATGATCGCCTCATCCATCTCGTTCCCCGCCACGCGGATGGACGCGTCCGCCACGATCCCCGACAGCGCGATCACGCCGATCTCGCTGGTGCCGCCGCCCACGTTCACCACCATCGACCCGTTGGGCGAGGTCACCGGCAGCCCCACGCCGATGGCCGCCGCCATCGGCTCCGAGATCAGGTGGACGGCCTTGGCGCCGGCGGCCATCACCGCGGCGCGCACGGCGCGCTTTTCCATCTCGGTGATCCCGGAGGGCACCCCGATGACCACCGTGGGCTTGGAGCGAAAGATGCCGCGCGGCAGCACGCGCTCCAGAAAGTGGCGCAGCATCAGGTCCGCCATGTCCACGTCGGCGATCACCCCGTCACGCATGGGGCGCACGGCCACGATCCCCTCGGGGGTGCGGCCCAGCATGCGCTTGGCCTCGAGCCCGATGGCCCGCACGTGCCGCGTGTCGCGGTCCACGGCCACCACCGAGGGCTCGTTCACCACCAGCCCTTCGCCCTTGATCTCGATCAGGGTGTTCGCCGTACCCAGGTCGATCGCGATATCCGCCACTGCTGCTCCCGTTCCTGCTTCGCTGTGCTACGATTGGTGGATGGGAATGTATCGCTTGAAGGGCAATGGGCGAAACTGCACCGCCGAACGGGCTGGTCCCCGGCAGACGTGGCGGAGACGTGATGGGTCGAGCCGCTTCGGAACTACGGACCTGGAGGTTGTGAAGAAGCAGCGAGGAAGAGAGGAGCAGAGGACGCCGGGAGGGGCCTGCGCGGGGGCGGAACGCACGGATGCCCGCCGCTCGGGAAGGAGCGGCGGGTCCGTTGTTCCGTCCGCTGGCGTTCGGTGTCGCGCGGCCGGCTACCAGTCGTCGCCGGCGCCGTACTCGCGGCGGCCGCCGCGGCCACCGCCGCCACCGCCCCAGCCGCTGCCGTTGCCGCGCCCGCCGCCGCCGCGGTCGTATCCACCGCCGCCACCGTAGCCACCGTCCCCACCCCCGTATCCGCCGCGCTCCGCGGCCCCGCCGTATCCCCCGCCCTGGCCCATGTCGGCCGGCTGCTGGCCGCCCTCGGGCGCGTTCAGGCGCACCAGGTTGGCCGCCTTGAGGCCCTTGGGCTCTTCGATCACCTCGAACTCCACCGGCTCGCCCTGTTCCAGGGTCTTGAAGCCGCGGCCCGAGATGCCGCTGTGGTGCACGAAGACGTCGGTGCCGTCATCCCGCGTGACGAAGCCGAAGCCCTTCTCCTGCGAGAACCACTTGACCGTACCGGATGCGCGTTCCATGGGACTTTGCGTGGGTGGGGGGACCGGGTGGAGCAGATGGACCGGGGGGCGCCTGTCCGCACGGATCGTTCCCGTCGCCGTCCCACCGTTCCGCGGCGCAGCCGCGGAAAGGTGCAGGTGAAAGTGGGTCAGGCGTTTGCGGGATGTGTAACGGATTTCGGAACCCCTGAAGCATCCATCCAGCGCATCCGGCGCGCCGGTGCGCCAGGGGCGCGGGCGGGGCGCGGCTGCCCCGAAGTGATGCGCGCCTGCCGCGCTGGCCGGGGCGATGGCGGGGCGATACACTCCCCGCCGTTCCACTTCACCGGCGCGGCGCCACGAGCCCCATCCTGATGATCGAATCCGTCCTGTTCTGGCTTGCCGCGGCCGCGGTCGCCGCCTTCGCCGCCGCCCTCGTCGAGCTGGGGCGCGGGGGGAGGAGCCTCCGGCAGCTGCACCTGCTGCCGGCGGCGGATGCGCGCTCCATGCCCTCCGTGTCCATCGTGGTCGCCGCGCGCAACGAGGAGCGGGGGATCGAGCCCGCGCTGCGCTCCGTCCTCGGCCAGCAGGGGGAGGGGATCGAGGTGGTGGCCGTGGACGACCGCTCCGAGGATGGAACGGGGGCCATCCTGGACGGCATGGCCGCGCACAACCCGCGTCTGCGCGTGATCCACATCGCGGAGCTGCCGGCGGGGTGGCTGGGAAAGAACCACGCGCTGTGGCTGGGTGCTCGGGCCGCCCGTGGCGAGCTGCTGCTGTTCACTGACGCCGACGTGGTGATGAAGCCCGACACCGTGGCGCGCGCCGCCGGGCACCTGCACCGCGAAGGGCTGGACCACCTGACGGTGGCGCCGCGGGTGATCATGCCCGGCGCGCTGCTCCAGGCGTTCGGCGTCTTCTTTACGGTCATGTTCTCGCTCTTCACGCGGCCGTGGAAGGCGCGCGACCCGCGCAGCCGCGCGCACGTCGGCATCGGCGCGTTCAACCTGCTGCGCGCGGACACCTACCGCCGCATCGGGACGCACCAGGCCATCGCCATGCGCCCGGACGACGACATGAAGCTGGGAAAGCTGGTGAAGAAGAACGGGGGCGCGCAGGACTTCGTCATCGGGGCGGAGCAGATCTCGGTGGAATGGTACCATTCCGTGCGCGAGGCCGTGCGTGGGCTGCGCAAGAACGGCTTCGCGGGGGTGGATTACCGGATCTCGACCGTGATCGCGGCCACCGCCGTGCAGCTTCTCTTCTTCATGTGGCCCTTGGTTGCCGTGTGGATGACGGACGGCTGGACGCGGGTGCTGTACGCGGTGGCCGTCGGCATGCTGCTGCTGATGTACGCCGGCTCCGCCGCCGCGCAGGGTTCCCCCGTATGGCACGCGGTGCTGTTTCCCCTCGCCTCGGCCATGCTCGTCGTGATCATCTGGAACGCCACCCTGTACGCGCTGGTGAACCGCGGCATCGAGTGGCGCGGCACGCACTACCCGCTGGACGAGCTGCGGGCGAACAGGGTGTAATCCCGACAGAACGCGCTTCGCCCCCCTCGACGGTGCCGTTCACCCCCCTCTCCCGGCGGCAGTTTGCCGGGGGCGGGGCCGGGGGGCGCGCCGGGGCGTGGGGACGCGGCGGCCGCGGCCCTCTCCCCCGCCAGGCCTTTCGCTCGTTCCTCGCGACGGCTGGCGA
>JAHWJJ010000497.1 GCA_019348475.1 Gemmatimonadota bacterium
GCAAGGCGGTGACGCCGTGGGGGCTGCGCCGGCTGATCGACGGGGCGGTGGAGGCGGCGCCCGCCCTGGAGCACGCGCCCCTGGCGGAGACGTGGAGCGGCCTGCGCCCCGGCACGCCGGACGGGTTTCCCATCCTGGGCCCGGATCCGGACGTGCCCAACCTGGTCTACGCCACCGGCCACTTTCGCAACGGCATCCTCCTCGCCCCCCTCACCGGCGAGCGCGTCGGCGCGCTGCTCTCCCGCGGCGAGTGGTGCGCGGACGTGGCGCCGTTCGGGATCGGGCGGTTCGGGGGAGGGACCGCGGACCCGGAACCGGCCGCGGGGTGGGACCCGCCCGTCGGCGGGGGCGGGGGCGGGCGCGGGGGCGCGCGCGGCGCCACGGGCTAAAGCCCCCGGCTGGAAATGCCAGAAGCCCCGTCTCAGCTCGCTGACGCTCGCCGAACGGGGCTTCAACTGCAATCGGAGGTTGCTCGTGCGCGAGCGCTGGCGATCCGAGCGCCCAGGCTTCCGACGCCGCTCCGCGCCCCAGTCCGCGCAGGCGGACTTCGTGTCGTTGTTGCCGCGAATTCATTCGCCCCAGGCCGCCCCAAGCCCCGCCATCGCCTGGGCTACATCACCAGGAACGTGCGCACGTACCAGTCGATGATGGCCGTGCCGAAGGGCTCGGTGATGGCGGCGCCCACGGCCAGAAAGATGCCGAAGGGGACCAGCTTGCCCGTACGGTAGCTGATCGGCGCAAAGATCAGGCTGCCGAACAGCGCGCCCAGAAAGATGGTCAGCAGCACCCCCAGCGGCCCCAGGAACGCGCCCACCATCGCCATCATCTTGATGTCCCCGCCCCCCATCGCCGGCTTCTTGAACGCCCACTCCCCCACCACCGCCACCAGCCACAGCAGCGCGAACCCCAGCGCCGCCCCGATCACCGACCGCAGCGGCTCCATCCCGCCGGGCGCGAACGAGAGCGCCAGCCCCAGCACCAGCCCGCCCAGCGTGAACTGGTCGGGAATGATGTACGTGCGCGCGTCTGAGAGGGCGATCCCCAGCAGGATGGTAAAGAACAGCGCCGTCGAAAGCGCCTGCCACGACACGCCGAAGCGCCACACCGCCATCACCCACAGCGCCGCCGTCAGCAGCTCCACCAGCGGGTACTGGATGGAGATGCGCACGCCGCAGGCGCGGCACCTTCCGCGCAGCCACAGCCATCCCACCACGGGGACGTTGTCGTGCCAGCGGATGGGTGTTTCGCAGGCGCCGCAGCGCGACGGCGGCGACACCACCGACAGGTCCGCCGGCCAGCGGTAGACGCAGACGTTGAGGAACGAGCCGACGGCCGCGCCCACCAGCCCGGCCCAGGCCATCACCAGGTACTCCGCCAGTCTGTCCAAGAAGCCTCAACGCAGCAGTTCGTACAGCAGGATGGCGCCGGCGGCGGCCACGTTCAGCGACTCCGCCCGCCCGCGCAGGGGGATGCCCACCACGCGGTCCGCCCGCGCCCGCGTCTGGTCGCCGATCCCCGCCCCCTCGTTTCCCAGCACGAGCGCGGCGCGGCGGGGGCGCGGTTCCGGGAGCGGCTCGCCGCCCGCCGCCGCGGCCAGCGTCGCCAGGCCGCGGGAAGATAGCCACGGCGCCAGCGCATCCCAATCCACCGAGGCCACGGGAAGGCGAAAGGTGGAGCCCATCGCCGCGCGGACGGCCTTGGGGTTCCACGCGTCCACCGTCCCCGGCAGCGCGACCACCCCCGCCGCGCCCAGCGCCTCGGCCGTGCGCGCCAGCGTGCCAAAGTTGCCGGGGTCCTGCACCGCGTCCAGCACCAGGATCACCGCGGGGTCGGCATCCACCGCCAGGTCGTCCAGGCCGGCGGAAGGGATGCGCGCGACGGCCAGGATGCCCTGCGGAGTCTCCGTATCCGCCAGCTCCGCGAGCTCCCGCTCCCCCGCCTCGTGCACGGGAACTCCTTTACGCGCAAGCACTTCCAGCAGGGCGCGACCCCGCGGGGTGTCCCCCAGCGTGGACACGGCCGCGGCCAGGTGAAGGGGGAGCGCGGACGCGGCCAGGTCCTCCACCGCGCGCACCCCCTCGGCAACGAAAAGCCCCTCCGCTTCACGCGTTTTTCGCTGCCGAAGGGACCGCAGCAGGCGCGCTTCGCGGCGGCTCAGCACTGGGCCCCGACATGGTCCGGTCCTTGCTTTCTCCGGCTACCCAAGACGACACCTGTCCGAATGGAGAATGATATGTCGCAAGCACTTAGGCGCGTGTTCCGGCGCACGGCGGCGGTTGCCTGCCTGTGCGGCGCCGGGGCCGCCGCGGGGTGCGCCCCGCAGGTGAGCACGCAGCAGGAGGTGGCGATCGGCGCCGACTACTCGCGCCAGATCAACCGCCAGATGCCCATGCTCAACGACCAGGCCACGCTGAGCTACGTGAACCAGCTCGGGACGCAGCTGGCCCGCATCGCCGATCCGCGTGGAATCCGCTACCACTTCTACGTGGTGAACTCCGACGTTGTCAACGCCTTCGCCCTTCCGGGCGGGTACGTGTACGTGAACCGCGGCCTGATCGAGCGGGCCGACAACCTGTCCGAGTTCGCCGGCGTGCTGGCGCACGAGATCGGCCACGTGGCCGAGCGGCACAGCATCGAGCAGCT
>JAHWJJ010000158.1 GCA_019348475.1 Gemmatimonadota bacterium
CGTTCTCCGCGTCCTCACTCCCTTCCTCCGCGTCCTCCGCGTGATGCTTTTTGGGCGTTCGTGCAGAAGGCCCGAGCCGGCCGTTCTGCGTCCGCGGGTCGGTCGGCGGCCGTCAGAGCACGATGTCGCCGCCGGGATCGTGCGGCAGCCGGCGCTGCAGCTGTTCGCGCGAGCGGCGGATGGCGTCGTCCGTCGCCGCGCGGTCGAGGGTGATGCGGAGCGTCGATGCGCCCTGGGCGAATCCATGCTCCACCGCCAGCACGTCTCCCTCGCGCGTGCCGGGGGGAAGGATCCACCCCGGCAGGTGTACCAGCCGCCCGTCGTCCTGGTGCACGGCGGCGATCCCCTCTTCGATCGCATCCACCGTCCACCGGCGCACCGTTGAGCTCATCGCCCCTCCTTGCTCCATTGCCCACCCGAACCCCGCGAGGGAACGCATGGAATCCACGCCGCGAGAACCGGACCCGGACCCCGGACGCCTTCCCGGCCGCCCGCGCGAAGCACCCGCGGGTGACGGGTGTTCGATGCCGCGCCGCAACGAAGGGGTTGCGCGAATCGTGCACATACGGAACATTCCACGGTCGGAAGCGTTTACAGGCGTAAACCGTTGCGCCGCCTTTCGTTCGTTTGTCGACATGCCCTTTATCCCCCCCTTGCGCTCCTCCCACCCCGCGCCGCGCCGGCGCACCCGCATTCCCCCCGCGCTCACCCGCGGCGCCGAGAGCATGCCCGCCATCGGCATCCTGGACGAGGTTCCGGGGGACCTGGGGGTGCTGCTCTGGCGCTCCGCGCGCAACGTGGCGCTGTGGGCCGCCACGCCGGCGGCCAGCCGCGGCGCCCTGTTTGCCGGGGGCGCCGCCGACGCTCGCGAAGCCGCCCTGTCGGGGGTAGAGGTGGACCCGGAGATCGCCGCCCCTCTCTCCGTGATGGTGCGGCTGCTGGAATCGCCCGCGACGATGGACGTTGGCCGGGTGGTGAACGCCTGCCGCCGCATCAGCGTCTGGGCGGAGCAGAGGGGAGCGCTGGCCACCGCGCTGGAGTTCATGCAGGCCGCCGCGCTGTCGGCGCCGCAGGTGGCGGCGCTGGCGTACGGCGTGGGCCGCCTTGCCCGCCGCCGCGCCGAGTACGACCGCGCCGAAAGCTGGTACGGCCGGGCGATCGTGCAGGCGCGGCGCACCGGCGACTGGCGGACCTACGCGCTCGGCTATTCGGGATTGGGCAACCTGAATACGCAAAAGGGCAACTTTCCCGTCGCGCGCCGCGCCCAGATGCGCGGCCTGCGCGCGGCGCTGCGCCACAACCTGACCGACCTTCAGGGGATTGCCTTCCACGACCTGTTCGTCACCCACATCGAGACGGGGGCGGGCACGGAGGCGACCACCTTTGCTTCGCGGGCGTTCCATGCCTACGGGCCGGACCACCCGTTCGTGCCGCGGCTGGCCTACGACGTGGCGTATCACTGGGGGCTGGAGGGGTACTTCGAAGAGGCGCTGCGGGTGTCGCAGGCGCTGGAGAATTGCTTTCAGGGGCCGGCGGAGAACGCGCTGGTGCTGGGGCTGATCGCGCGAGCGGCGGGGGGCTCGGGCGAGGTGGAAGCCTTCGAGGAGGCCCGCCGTCGGGTGGAGCAGGTGCTGCGGGGAGGGGTCGGACACGATTCCGCCGCCCGGGCGCTTCTGGGCATCTCGTACGGCGCGGCAAGCCTGCAGCGGTGGGAACTGGCAGAGCAAGCGGCGATTCGGGCGCTGCAGATCGCGAACGAGCGGCGCGAAGGCCGCGTGGTCCTGGCGGCCGAGTCTGCCCTGGATTTCGCGCGCACGCGGCCTGAGCCTCCTCGGCCAGCGGAAGCGAAGGAGGCCCAGTCGGTGCTGGCCGGTGATTTTGTGGAAGCGCTACGGCGCCGTCCTGCCCTGGCGCAGGCTTAAGTACCCGTGCCCATCGCACCGCCGCCACGTTCCGTGGTCGTTGTGGTGGTGGTGTCGGGCGGCGGGGGAGGCGGAACCTCCTGGAACGCGGCCGGAGCGGTGTGGGTCTCGGGGGCGGTGGCGGAGCCGGTGCAGCCGGAAATGGCGGCGGCGACCAGCAGGCCCGCGAGCAGGCCGCGGATCTTCATAGGGTTGCTTCTCCACGGGGGGATGTAAAGGCGTGGACCAGAAGCTAGGGCAATCACACCGGAATTGAACCCACGCAGCCCGACAGATCCCGCATGTTTCCCGACAGATCACACTGCTTGCACCAACTAAGTGCACGTTCGCACAAAGTGTCGCAAGTTGTTGTGGTTAACGAGGTTGCCAAGCACGCGCTCCCATCGGACCTTCACCGAGTGTACAGCGGAGGGGCTTGCGAAAACTATATGAAGCCGCCGCGGCGGTGCAGATGCGACCGGGGCTGAGCAAGGTGTAGGCGGGAATGTAGCAGCTGCTGCACAGGCGCACACCGTCCATGGGTGGGCGCCTCTTTGCGTTCAGGGCAGATCCCTCGGCTCTGCCGGCCGTCACAGTGTCCTGGTTCGCGACGCTCGACTCTCGGCAGCCGAGCGGAGGTGCATCCATCCACGCCGGACGAAAGGCCTCGCGAGCGCGCCCGGCCAGAACGGAAGCCGCCACGATCCGGACCCGGAGGTCGCCCGGCCAGCGGTAGGAAGGTACGGAAACGCGCGCCGGGAGCCTTCCCGGCGCGCGCTCTCGTGCACTTTTCGCCGACTGCGTCAGGTGAGGGTCGGCCAGAGGTCCGGCGGCGGCGGAAGACGCGCGGGAGCGGATCGTGATCTCGACGTCGTTGCCGAGCGCGAGCACAGCGGGTCAGCCGGTCCCCGTGAGCCGGCCACGGACGATGGCGGACACCTTCGGCTGATCCACATCCATGATCTCCGCCGCCCGGGCCTGCGTAAGCCCGCGACGGCCGATCGTTTCCGCGATGGCCTGCGCAAGGCCGGCTTTCACCCGTGCCTCCTGCGGATCAGGCACCCCCAGGTTTGCGAAGACGTTTCCGGACCCGCTCCCGAACCGGCTGGACTCCCCTCCAGGTGCTTCCTGCTCATGCTGCTCCTCCCTCCCCATCCGCGAACAGCCGGCAGGCGCTGGCCAGGTCCACGTTGCCGCCGCTGATGATCACGCCGATGCGCATCCCGCGGAACGCGCCGGGGTCGGCCAGGAGCGCGGCCAGGGGGACGGCGCCGGAGGGCTCCACCACCATCTTCATCCGCGTCCACAGAAAGCGCATGGCTTCCACGATTGCCGCCTCGCTCACGGTGCGCATGCCGGCCGCGTGCGCGCGCACCAGGGGAAAGGTGATGCGCCCCAGCGACGGCGTGCGCAGCCCGTCGGCGATGGTGGCCGGGTTGTGGACCGTCTGCAGGCTGCCGGTGTGGAAGGAGCGTGTGGCGTCGTCCGCCAGTTCCGGCTCAACGCCGATGACGCGGCACCCGGGGGAAACCGCGCCCGCCGCCAGCGCGCTGCCGCTCAGCAGCCCGCCTCCGCCGCAGGGCGCGAGCAAGGCGTCCAGTGGGCCGGTCTCTTCGAACAGCTCCAGCGCGGCGGTCCCCTGTCCCGCCACCACGTCGGCGTGGTCGTACGGGGGGATGAGGGTCATCGCGCGCTCCTGCCGCAGCTGCGCCGCGAGCTCCTCGCGCGACTGGGTGTGCTTGTCGTAGAGGATGACCTCGGCGCCGTAGCCGCGGGTGCCCTCCACCTTGGACGTCGGCGCGTCGTCCGGCATCACGATGGCGGTGCGGACGCCCAGCAGCCGCCCGGTGAGCGCCACCGCCTGCGCGTGGTTGCCTGAGGAGTAGGCCAGCACCCCCCGCGCACGCTCCTGGTCCGAGAGGCGGCTGACGGCGTTGTACGCGCCGCGGAACTTGAAGGCGCCCCCGCGCTGCAGGTTTTCGCACTTGAAGTAGACGGACGCGCCGAGCCGCTCGTCCAGCGTGCGCGACGTCATCACCGGCGTGCGGTGCGCCACACCGCGCAGCCGCTCCGCCGCCGCGCGCACGTCGTCGGCAGTGGGAAGGACCGGGGTCGCCGTCTGGGCGGAGGAGGACGTCGAGGACATCACTGCATGCTCATGGACATTTGGTCAGGACAGGAGAATTCGTCGCTGACAATTCGCGAAGTCCGCCCGGGCGCCGCCCGGGCGGACTGCCCCTGCCGCACGCCCGGTGCGAGTGCACATCCGCCGCCCCTGCGTTGAAGCCCCGCGGGGTTTGCGGGGCTTTCCGCACTCGTTGCGGCGGCTTCAGCCGCACGGCGTGGGGCGGCCCCCCCTGCACCGGCCAGCAGCCCCGCACTTTCGCACTTTCGCACTTTCGCACTTTCGCACTTTCGCACTCACGCACTATCGCACTTCACTCATCCACGTGCAGCCAGTCGAGCGTGGCCGCGGGGGCGTAGCGCTCCAGCAGCTGGTTGGTCTGCGCGTGGTCCGACAGGAGCTGGGCGATCTGGGCCAGCGAGCGCAGGTGCTCCTCCGCGCGCTCCGCCGAGCTGACCAGGACGAAGATCAGCCGCACCGGCCGGTGCCCGTGCGGCAGCGGCACGCCGTCGCGGCTCACCCCCACCACCAGCACCGGGCGCGGCAGCCCCGGAAGCCGCGCGTGCGGCAGCGCCACGCCGGGGACGATCTCCGTGGAGAACCGCTGCTCCGACGCCTCCAGCGTCTCGGCCAGGGCGCGCGCCGTGCTGGCGTCGAAGACGGGAGCCAGCATCTCGCGCAGCGCACCGCCAAAGTCCTGCGCCTGCACCTGCACCACGCGGTCCGGCGCCAGCGTCCCCGCGAACGGCTCCATGCCGCGGTCCGCCGGCGCCTCGGCCTCGGGCGCGTACACCGCAAGGAAGCTCTCCGGGGCCAGCTGCGCCAGCTCGCCCGGGAGCCGCGCCAGGCGCGGGTGCCACGCAACCGTGCCGCGGCGCGCCGCCATCAGCACCACCAGGTCCTCGCGTCGCACCGACGCGCGCAGCCACTCCGCCAGCGCGCCCCAGTCCTCCACCGCGTGCCACTCCGCCGCCACCTGCGGCCGCGTTGCCCCGTGCACCGCCTGTACCCGCTCCGTCTCCGTCCCCACCACCACCCCCGCCATCCCCGCGCCGATCCCCGAGGCGATGCGGTTGACCGTCGACAGCGCGCGCGGAAAGCCGGGATGGCGGTCGATGCCGGGGGGGAACAGCACCACCAGCCGGCGGGTGACGCCGAGCGGATGGCCCAGCCGGGCCACCAGCAGCGTCTGCCGGGTGCGCTCCAGCAGCTGGTCCAGCACCGTCCCGAAGATGACGCGCGCCCCCGTGCGCCGCCCGTCCCAGCCGATGACCACCTCGGTGCTGCGCGTCTCGGCGATCCCGCGCACGATCCCCGCGGCCACGTGCGAGTCCACGCGCGTGAGCGGGTGCACGGGCACCTCGGCGGCGGCGCCGTGGTGTACGGCGTGGGCCAGCATCCGCTCCGCCTCGGCCACCCACCCCTCCGTCGCCTGCCCCTCTTCGGGCGCCACCGTCAGCGGGTACAGCGGCTCGTCGGTTTCGCGGCCGCGCACCACGAAGGCCAGGTCCATCAGGGCCTCGGCGGTGGCGGGGTTGGCCAGGGGGATCAGGATGCGGTGCGGCGCCGCCTCCGGATCGTACGGGCGCTGCTCCTCGCGGGCCGCCATCCGCCGCCCGAAGCGCTCCACCGCCCACGGGCCGGCCAGGCAGGTGACCAGGATCATCAGCACCACGCCGTTGACCTCGATCTGGTCCAGCAGCCCCAGTTCGTACCCCACCAGCACGATGGCCAGCGTTCCCGCCGCGTGCGGCACGGAGAGGCCGAACACCACCCATCCCTCATCGGCATCGTACCCGAACGCCTTTTCCGTCACCCACGCCGCCAGCCACTTGGCGGCCACCACGCCCACGGTAAGGACGATGGAGATGGTCCACGCGCGGCCGCTGTCCAGGGCGCGCACGTTCACCAGCATCCCCACGGAAAGAAGGAAGAAGGGGATGAAGATGGTGTTGCCCACGAAGTGGATGCGGTTCATCAGCGGCCCGTGCGCGGGCACCAGCCGGTTGAGCGCCAGCCCCGCCAGCAGCGCCCCCACGATGGGCTCCACCCCCGCCGCGTGCGAGAGGTACGAAACCGTGAAGAGCGAGGCCAGCACGAAGATGAACTCCGCCCCGCCCTCGCCCGCCTGCCGAAAGAACCAGCGCCCCAGCCGCGGCAGCCCCCACATCACCACGCCCACGTACACGCCGAACGACACCGCCAGCCGCCCCCAGAACCCCAGGTCCGGCGTGCCCCCCCGCGCCGAGTTGGCGACGACTGCCAGCAGCAGCAGCGCCAGGATCTCGGTGAGGATGGTGCCGCCCAGCGCGGTGGTCACCGCCTCGTTGCGCACGATCCCCATGCGGCTGGCGATGGGGTACGCCAGCAGCGTGTGCGACGAGAATGCGGAGGCGAGGAGGAGCGAGGAGGAGACGGAGTATCCCAGCGCGATCCCCAGCGCCAGCCCGGCGGCGGCTGGGATCAGGAACGAGAGGAGGCCAAAGACGATGCTGCGGTTGCGGTAGCGGTTGAACTGGTGCAGGTCCAGTTCCAGCCCCACCATCAGCATCAGGTACAGCAGCCCCACCGTGCCCAGCAGCACGATGGTCTGGTCGCGCGCCAGCAGCCCGAACCCGTGCGGCCCCACCGCCGCCCCCGCCACGATCAGCCCGATCACGCCCGGCACGCGCACCCGCTCGGCCAGGATGGGCACGGCCAGGAAGATGAGCGTCGCCAGCGCGACGATCAGGACCGGGTCCGTGAACGGCAGGGTGGGGAAGACGGAGAGCAGGGGCGCGGGCATCGGCGTTCCGTGGCCGTGGGGGTGTAAGGCCCAGGGTCAGGGAGCAGGGACCGGCACCCTCCTCCAGACGGACTGGCTTGCGGCGGCTCGTGCGCGGACGCGTCGTAGCGGGTTCCGTGCCGGACGGGCCCGGCCCGGACCGGATGTGGCGGTGCTCGCCGCGGTGACCGGATTCGCGGCGCCCAAGGCGTGATCTCCGCCCTCGCGGCCGCGCCCGCCGGAGGTCAGCCGTTTCTCAGTACTTGGGGATCGACGGATCCACCTCGTCGGACCAGGCCAGAATGCCGCCCTTGAGGTTCAGCAGCCGCTCGTAGCCGTGCTGGCGCAGGTAGCCCAGCGCCTGCGCGCTGCGGGCGCCGCTGCGGCACTGCAGCACGATCTCGTCGCCGGGTTCGATCTCGTCCATGCGCGTGGGGACCTGCTTGAGCGGAATGAGCCGCGCGCCGTACGGCTCCAGGTTGCCGATGTCCCACTCGAACGGCTCGCGCACGTCGATGATGGTGAGGCGGTCGCCGCGGTCCAGCCGCTCCTTGAGCTGCGCGGGGGTGATCTCGGGCACGTCGTCGCTCATCGTGGTCTCGGTTGTGGCGTTCGCGGGCTCGTATCCGCAGAAACGCTCGTAGTCGATCAGCTCGTGGACGGTGGGATGGTCGCCGCACAGGGGGCACGCGGGGTCGCGGCGCAGGCGCATCTCGCGAAACTGCAGCCGCAGCGCGTCGAACAGCAGCAGCCGCCCCACCAGCAGGTCGCCCGCGCCCAGCAGCAGCTTTACCGCCTCCAGCGCCTGCACGCACCCGATGATGCCCGGCAGCACCCCCAGCACCCCCGCCTCCGCGCACGAGGGCACCATTCCCGGCGGCGGCGGCTCGGCGAACAGGCAGCGGTAGCACGGGCCCCGCCCCGCCCAGAACACCGATGCCTGCCCCTCCCACCGCAGGATGCTGCCGTAGACGCACGGCTTTCCCTCCAGCACGCACGCGTCGTTCACCAGGTAGCGCGTGGGAAAGTTGTCCGTTCCGTCGATCACCACGTCGTACCCGCGCACGATCTGGCGCGCGTTGGCGCTGGCCAGGCGCACGGGGTGGCCCTGCACCGTGACGTGCGGGTTGATCTGGCCGATGCGGTCGCGCGCCGAATCCAGCTTGGGGCGGCCGACGTCCGGCGTGCCGTGGATGACCTGGCGCTGCAGGTTGGTGGTGTCCACCACGTCGAAGTCCACGATCCCCAGCGTCCCCACCCCCGCGGCGGCCAGGTACATCGCCGCGGGCGACCCCAGCCCCCCCGCGCCCACCAGCAGCACGCGCCCGGCCTTCAGCCTGCGCTGCCCCTGGGGCCCCACCTCGGGCAGGATCAGGTGGCGGCTGTAGCGGATCGCTTCGTCCTGCGTCAGCGGCGGCAGCGCGGCCGGGTCGTGCGTCTTCATCGGGTACAGGTTATAGGACGGCGGCGGACGGCGAGCAAGCGGCTCGGGAGGGAGTGAGACCACCCTGCCGCACCGCCCGTCGCCGCACGCGTCTGCGCAGACCGCCCCTGCCGGACGCCGAGTCGGTGCACATCCGCGGCCTCCTCGTGGTTGAAGCCCCGCGCAGTTTGCGGGGCTTTCCGCGGTCGTTGCGGCGGCTTCAGCCGCTCCCGGCGCAACCTCCGCCCGCCGCACCAGGGGCGAGGTCCCCCCCCTCAAACGAGCTGCGACGGAGGCCGATATGGTTCCAGCACCGCCTCTACCTCGCCGCGGAGCCAGTCCTCCAGGGTGCCGGAGCGGTAGATGGCCCAGGTGGAGAGCGCGCCCCTGTACGCGGTCTGCACGGTGCGCGACAGGTCGCCGGCGTCGCACTCGCGGAGTTCGCCTGCCTGCACCGCCTCGCGCAGCAGCGCCTGGATCTCGCCAAGCGTGGTGCGCGCGTCGTTCAGGGCGAACGCGTGGAACTCCGCGTCGTGCAGGTTGGCGTGCAGAAAGGCCAGGTGGTTGGCCATCGCAACGGGCGTGTCGATCTCGCGCGCGACGGCGCTGAGCGCGTGCAGCAGCGCGTCCAGCGCGGACGCGTGCAGCTCCCGCGCGGCGGCAAAGTGGCCGGGGGTGGCGGACGCGGCCTGCTCCGCGAGCGCCAGCAGCAGCTCCCGCTTCGAGCCGAACCGCTGCACCAGCCCCGCAGGCGAAACCCCCGCCTCGTTGCCGACGTTCGCCAGCGTCAGCTCCGGGCCCGTGCTCCTGACGGCGCGGGCGGCGGCGGCCAGGATTTCTTCGTCCGAGGTGCTGCGCGGGCGTGGAGACATGGGAGTGCGAAGTGCGAAAGTGCGAAAGTGCGAAAGTGCGAAAGTGCGAAAGTGCGAA
>JAHWJJ010000159.1 GCA_019348475.1 Gemmatimonadota bacterium
GACCTCGCACCTGGCACCAGGGACTAACGCACTAACGCACTCACGCACTCACGCACTCACGCACTTTTTCCAGTGTCCCAACCGTGCGTCTCGCCCCGGGGCGCACACGAGTCCCCCAACGTGGAGATCCTTCCATGAGCAGCAGCACCCCGCGCCCACGCTGGCGCACCCTCGTGCTGGCACTGGCCCTGGCGCTGTTCCCGGCGCTGGCCCACGCACAGTCCGGCACCGTCCGCGACACCGTCGCCGGCCGCGAGGGCGAGGCGCTGGTCGGCGCGCGCGTCAGCGTGTCCGGCACCCGCCTGACCGCCGTCACCGACCCGCTGGGCGCCTTCACCCTGCGCGGGGTTCCCGCCGGCACCCACCAGCTGCGCGTGTCGCACATCGGCTTTCGCGAGACCACCCGCGAGGTGAACGTGCGCGCCGGCGAAGAGAGCCTGGTGGCCCTGCAGCTGGAGGACAAGCCGTTCGAGTTGGACGCCATGGTGGTGAGCGCCTCGCGCCAGAGCGAGCGCGTAACCGAGGCGCCGGCCACCATCACCCGCGTGGGCACGGCGGAGCTGGACGCCGCGGTGGGGAACACCTTCGCGGGGGCGCTCAAGGAGGTGAAGGGGCTGGACTTCGTGCAGGTGGGGATGACGAGCGTGGGCATCAACGCCCGCGGCTTCAACTCGTCGTTCAACAACCGCATGCTGATGGTGGAGGACGGCCGCGTGATGGTGCTGCCGGAGAACGGCCTTCCCGTTGGCCAGTTCACCGCCACCCCCAAGGTGGACCTGGCCGGCATTGAGGTGCTGGTGGGCCCCGGCGCCGCGCTGTACGGCGCCGACGCCAGCAGCGGCGTGATCAGCCTGACCACCAAGGACCCGCGCGAGTTCCCCGGCCTGACCGTGGAGGTGACCGGCGGCAACCGCAGCTACCGCGACCTGCAGGCGCGCTACGCCGGCTCCAGCGGCAACTGGGGGTACAAGGTCTCCGGCGAGTACCAGGAAGCCAACGACTGGAGCAACCGCCTTACCCTGCTTCCCGGCAGCCGCGCGCGTGAGTACCAGCCGGGCGACGAGACGAAGGCGGGGTACCAGCCGGAGGTCGGCCCGGGCGGAAAGCTGGGGCTGAACTGGGACGCCAGCGTGCTGCGCGGCACCGGCGCCATCGTGCGGTACATGGGAACCGGAAAGCTGCAGCTGAGCGGCGGCGGCAGCGTGTCCGACGGCGTGGGCCAGACCAACGTGGGCCGTAACCAGCTGGAGAACTGGCAGTACAACTTCGCCCAGGCCAGCTACAGCAACCCCCGGTGGTACGCCAGCCTGTACCGCGCGCAGAGCAAGTCGGGCGACAGCTGGGCCACCAACCGCTTCACCAACGCCTACTACCCCAACCTGGCGCGGCCGCAGGACCAGCGGATGACCGACGAGCAGCTGGTCGCGGCGTCGGACTGGCCCAGCGACGGCCGCATGTACGCCGGCGAGCTGCAGTACAACTCGCGCCTGCCCTTCTTCCTGAACAGCGCGCTGGTGCTGGGCACCAGCTACCGCCGGGACGTGGTGAGCAGCGACCGCCAGTGGCTTACCGACCGGCTGACGGGCGAGGACATCGAGGTGGGGCAGTTCGGCGGGTTCGGCCAGCTGACGGCGCCGGTGATGCCCTGGCTGGACCTGGTGCTGGCGGGCCGCTACGACGCGCACGAGAACTATGACGCGCAGTTCAGCCCCAAGGCCGGCGTGGTGCTGCGTCCCGCGCAGGGCCACAACTTCCGCGTGACCTACAACCGCGCGTTCAAGTCGCCCACCATCCTGCAGACCAACTTCCACATCCCGGACTGGTCGCCGGCCGTGGTCATCTACGGCAACCGGCGCGGCTTTACGGTCAAGAAGCCGGACGGCACCACCGTGCGCACGTACGACCCGCTGCAGCCGGAAGAGAACACCACCTGGGAGGTGGGCTACAAGGGGGTGCTGGGCGACCGGGTGTTCGTGGACGTGGCCCACTACCGCAGCGAGTACCAGAACTTTATGAGCCCGCTGGCCATCATCGGCGACCCCACCAACCTGGGCCTTGCCGGGCAGGGCACCAACAACCCGGTGTGGGCCTACGACGCCGACGGCAAGCGGCTCGAGAACCTCGCCGGCGGGCCGGCCCTCGCGCTGACCTACTACAACCTGGGCCGGGCCGAGCTGCGCGGGACGGACCTGGGGATCAACTACGTGATCACCCCCAGGATCAACGTGCGCGGGACCCTGTCGCAGATCGACCTGACCAAGGCGGAGGTCGAGAAGGGGCGCGAGGAAAGCACCGAGCTGAACTCGCCTGCGCTCAAGTGGACGGTGGGCGCCGGGTTCCAGGACTTCGGGCGGCTGACGGGCGGCTTCACGGTGCGGCACGTGGACGAGTACTACTTCCGCTCGGGCGTGAACCGCGGCCTGGTCCCCGGCTTCACCACCACGGACGCCAACGTGGGATACCGGCTGGACCGCTTCAACACCATCGTCAGCCTGGGGGTGAGCAACCTGTTCACCTGCGCCGGCCGCTTTACCTACGCCGACACCGACGCGCTGTTCAAGGAGCCCACGGACGAAAAGCGCTCCTGTGGATTCGGCGAGCGGCACCAGGAGATGATCAACATGCCCCAGATCGGCACGATGCTGTTCCTGGGCGTGAAGTACCAGACGCGGTAGGCGGACGGCGTGCGGCGCCGGCGCGGAGGGTCGCGCCGGCGCCGTGCTGGACAGGGAATAGGGAATAGGGAATAGCGGGAAATCACGGGGGGCGCGAGCGGCTGAAGCCGCCGCAAGAACGGCGGAAAGCCCCGCAGACTGCGCGGGGCTTCAACTGCAACCGCCATCGTCTGTCATTCCGAGGGAGCGCCCGCGCGAGGACGGCCCTTGCACCAAAACCCGCGGCGCGACCGAGGAATCTACTCACCCGTGCTCGTGACCCGCTCCGCGCATCAGGACGGCAGTGCAGCCTGCCTTGCGGAGCCCACTCGATTAAAGCAGCGATCTCCATTCTTGGGCAATGGCTGCCGCAGGCGCGCCAGGCGGCGACGAAGTGAGGCAGATGAAACACATCCCCGGTACGCTGCTGCACATTACGATGGCAACCGCTCTCGCCGGCGGCGGCTGCGCACCCGCGGGCGCCCCGGCCGCGGCCCCGCCAATCGCCGCGGCCTCCTCTTTCGAATGGGCCACGTACGCGGGCTCGGCGGGGACGCGGCGGTACCGGCTGTTCGTCCCCACCGGGTACGATGCCGCGCGCCCGGCGCCGCTGGTGGTGATGCTGCACGGCTGCACGCAGGATCCCGACGACTTCGCGCGGGGCACGCGCTTCAATGCGCTGGCGGATTCCGCCCGTGTGATCGTCGCGTACCCGGAGCAGACGGCGCAGCTGCATCCGCAGAAATGCTGGACGTGGTACGAGCCCGCACACCAGCACGCGGGCGCGGGCGAGCCCGCCATCATCGCCGGGATCACCCGCGAGGTGATGGCGCGCTACACGGTGGATCCGGCGCGCGTCTACGTCGGCGGGGTGAGCGCGGGCGGGATCATGGCCGTCAACACCGCCGCCTCGCATCCCGACCTGTACGCAGCCGTCGGCGTGCACAGCGGCACGGCCTACGGCGCCGCGACCAGCCTGCCGGGCGCCCTCGCCGCGATGCGGAGCGGTCCGGCCGACCCCGAGGCGCTGGTGGAATCCGCGCGCGGCGTTCTCCGCGCCGCCGGCCGCGATTGGCTGCCGATCATCGTCTTTCACGGCGCGGCGGACGAAGTGGTGAATCCGGAGAACGGCCGGCAGCTCGCCGCGCAGTGGGCCCGGGCGGGCGGGGCGAAGGACTTCGTGCGCAGCGAAACGGAAGTGGGCGGGCTGACGGTCGTCAGGGACGTGTTCGGCCCGGCAGCGGAGCTGTGGATGGTGGAGGGGCTTGGGCACGCGTGGTCCGGCGGATCGCCCCAGGGCACCTACACCGACGCCCGCGGCCCCGACGCCAGCCGCGAAATGCTGCGCTTCTTTCTCTCCCACCCGCGCCGCTGACGAGCGGAAAATTAGAACCTCCGAATTCGGAGGAGGCGCCGCGCGGGGTCGCCTACCGGCGGGTCACCTGGCGCGACTGAGGAATCTACCTCGCGCGATCTGGTAGTCTGGTTCCGCGCGTTGAAACGTACGATCCGCAACGGTTTTCCCGGATCCGCATGATGCACCCGCTCCACTTTCCCCGCCGCCCGGACCCGCTGCGCTACTGGCGGCGCGTGGCCCCCGACCGCATCGCGCTGGTGGACCGCGCGCGCGGCGGGCGGCAGAGCTACGCGCAACTCGACGCGGCGGCGGACCGCTGGGCCGGCGTGCTGCGCGGCCGCGGCATCGGGCGCGGGGGCATCGTGGCCGCGCTGGCGGGGAACCGGCGCGAGCTGGCGGAGCTGTTCTTTGCCTGCGGCCGCGTGGGCGCCGCGCTGCTCCCGCTCAACTGGCGCCTCTCCGCCGCCGAGCTGGGGCCCATCCTGGCCGATGCGCGGCCGGATCTGCTGATCGGGGAATCGCGCTTCCACGAGAAGGCGGAGGGCGCGGCGGCGGACAGCACCTGGATCGACCTGGACGACGACGCGCCGCGCCTGCTCGCCGCCGGGTTCCCGTCCGCCGAAGACGTGGAGGTGGATGCGGACGATCCGCTGCTCATCCTCTACACCTCCGGAAGCACGGGAACGCCCAAGGGCGCCGTTCTCCCCCACCGCCAGATCCTGTGGAACGCCATCGCCACCGCAACGGCGTGGGAGCTGACGGCGGAGGACGTGGCGCCGGTGAGCACGCCGCTCTTTCACACCGGAGGCTGGAACGTCTTCGCGACGCCGCTCTGGCACCGCGGCGGCACGGTGGTGCTGCTGGACGGGTTCGATGCGGACGGGTTCCTGGCCGCCTTCGAGGAGGAGGGGTGCACCGTCGCCCTCACCGTCCCCACGCAGCTGATGCTGATGACGGAAAGCCCGCGCTGGGGCCGCCCCCTGCCGCGCCTGCGCCGCTTCGTCTCCGGCGGCGCGCCCTGCCCTGCGTCGCTGGCGGCGCGGGTGCGGGAGGCGGGCTACACCTTTCGCGAGGGATACGGACTGACCGAGTGCGGCCCCAACTGCTTCGCCATCAGCGACGACGAGGCGGTGCGGCGGCCGGGGAGCGTGGGCTGGCCCGTCCCCTTTCTGCAGATGCGGCTGGAGGCGGAGGACGGCGGCGAGGCGGAGGCCGGCGAGCCCGGGGAACTGCTGCTGCGCGGGCCCCAGGTGTTCGCCGGCTACCTGCGCACGCCGCAGCGGACGGCGGAGGCGTTCACGGCGGACGGGTGGCTGCGCACCGGCGACCTGGCCGTGCGCGACGCGGACGGCGCGTACCGCATCTGCGGGCGGCGCAAGGAGATGTACATCTCGGGCGGCGAGAACGTCTTTCCCGCGGAGGTAGAGACGGCGCTCTGCGACTGCCCTGGCGTCGCGGAGGCCGTCGTCGTGGGCGTGCCGGACGACCGGTGGGGCGAGGTGGGCCGCGCCTTCGTCGTCCCCCGCGAGGGTGCGATGCTGGCGGAGGCGGAGGTGAGGGCGCACGCGCGGACGCGGCTGGCGGGGTACAAGGTGCCGAAGGCGGTGTTCATCCTCCCCGAGATCCCGCGCCTGGGAAGCGGCAAGCCCGACCGCCGCGCCCTGGCCGCGCTGGAGCCGGCGGCGGCGACCTGACGGCGCGTTGCACAGGATCGACGGGGCGCGCCATCGTCCGCATCACCCGCCGCCCCGGCCTTGTCATCACGATCGACGCCCTTTTCGAAAGTGCCTTGAGATGAACGCACTCGCCACGCAGCAGCAGGCCAAGGGGAGCACCCTGCGCTCCACCCTCGCCTTCGTCCGCACCGTGGTGGGCGACGATGGGGTGCAGCGCGTGCTGGCGCGGCTGCCCGCGAAGGACCGCGCGCGCATCGAGGCAGTCTCGCAGACGGAGGAGGTGCCGCTGGAGCTCCTTCTTGCGCTGTGGCACGCCGTGGACGCGGAGATCGGGGCCGAACACCCGGACTGGCCGGAGCGGTCGGGGGCGTTCGCCATCGCCAACGCGGGGGTGGAGCACTACCGCGGCATTCTGCTCAAGAAGTCGCCCGCGGAGTTCCTGCTGCAGCGCGTGTCGCTGTTCCGGCTGTTCTACCAGCCCGGCAACATGGACGTGGTGGAAGAGGAGCCGGGGCGCGCGGTGCTGCGGCTGGTGGGCTTCGATCCCGGCGAGCGCACCTTCTGCCGGCGGCAGACGGGCGGGCTGCTGCGCTCCATCGAGCTGGCCGGCGGCGTGGAGCCGTCCGTACTGCACGTACGCTGCTCGCTGGAGGGCGACGCCTTCTGCGAGTGGGAGCTGCGCTGGCAGCTTCCGGCGGAGGCGGCCGCTCACGCGCTCGCCTGAGCGAGGGCGAGCTCCCGGCGGGGAGGCGGATTCCCGGCCGCGCCCTCTCCCGCTCGTCGCCTCGCGACCTCCCGGCGCTCGCCTGAGGGAGGGCGAGTGCTCGGCGAGAGGGCGGATCCCCAGCCGCGCCCCCTCCCGCTCGTCGCCTCGCGACCTCCCCCAAAAACCCCTGGGGGAGGTTGAACTGCATCGGACCCGCCCGCCCCGGCGCGGAGTCGGATGCCGTCTCCGCACCTCCGCACCTCCGCACGTCCGCACCTCGCACTCCCCCTCACCCGTTCACCCCCTCACCCGCTCACCCGTTCACCCCCTCACCCGTTCACCCGTTCACCCCCTCGCCCCCTCGCCCGTTCACCCTAACCCCCGCCCCTCAAAAAACATAGCGCCCGCCTGACACGGACGCTGGTACGCTTCCTGCCCTTGATCCCGCCCGCCGGGAACCGAACGATCTCCCGGCGGGGACACCGATTCTGCGGGATGCACGATGCTGTACACTGGCGGCGACCAGACCCGGCGCATGGGCGATCCGGCCCGCGGCGCGCGCGACGAGCAGCGCCGGTTCGCGCGGCGCATCGACTGCGATCCGTCGCCGCGGCAGGAGGCGCGCGGCGCATCGGGCCGCGGCGGCTCCATCCGCGAACGCGGCGCCTGGGAGCAGTCGCGCCGCGGCGGCGGCCGCTGATCCACCTCACCCGGCGAACTTCTCGCGACCCTTCCCGACATATGTCCACGGTCCTCAGCGACCCTCTGGCGCCCGGCGTACGGCTGGATCCCGACGAGCTTCGGGTGTCGCGGCTGCGCGCCGTGCGCGGGCCCAACTTCTGGCGCCTGGCGCCGGTCATCGCCTGCGACCTTACGCTGGGCGCGCTGGAAGACGTCCCCAGCACCGGGATGCCCGGGTTCAACGAGCGGCTGATGGCCCTGCTCCCCACCCTGCGCGAGCACCCGTGCTCGCGCGGCACGGAGGGCGGCTTCGTGGAGCGGCTGCACGAGGGAACGCACCTGCCGCACATCCTGGAGCACGTGGCGCTGGAGCTGCAGACGCTGGCGGGGACCGACGTCTCCTTCGGGCGCGTGGTGGAGTCCGGCGATCCGGGCGTGTGGTGGCTGATCGTGGCGTACGAGGAGGAAGAGGTGGGGCTGCAGGCCATGCGCGAGGCCGTGCGGCTGGTGCGCGCCTGCATCAGCGGCGAGCCCTTCGACGTGCAGTCCGTGGTGGAAGACCTGCACGACCTGCTGGAGTCGGTGCGCCTGGGCCCGTCCACCGCCGCCATCGTGGAAGAGGCGCGGCGGCGCGGCATTCCCGTCCGGCGGCTGAACAGCGGGTCCCTCGTCCAGCTGGGGCTGGGCAAGAACCTGCGCCGCGTGCAGGCCGCGATGAGCGACTACACCAGCGCCATCGGCGTCGAGATCGCGCAGGACAAGGACGACACCCGCCGCGTGCTGGGCGCCATCGGCCTTCCCGTCCCCGAGGGAATGACTGCCACGAACGTGGACGACGCGCTGGAGGCGGCGCACGAGATCGGCTGGCCGGTGCTCATCAAGCCGCTGGACGCCAGCCACGGCCGCGGCATCTCCGGCGAGCTTCGCCACGACGACGCCGTGCGCGCCGCGTTCGACGTGGCCGCCTCGTACTCGCGCCGCGTGGTGGTGGAGCAGTTCGTCACCGGGCGCGACTACCGCGTGCTGGTGGTGGACGGCCGGGTGGCGGCCGTGGCGGAGCGCGTTCCCGCCCACGTGGTCGGTGACGGGCGGCGGACCGTCCGGCAGCTGATCGATGGCGCCAACCTGGACCCGCGCCGGGGAAAGGGGCACTCGCGCACGCTCACCCGCCTTCCCGACGACGAGGCCACGGCGGCGTTCCTGGCCGCGCGCGGGCTCTCCTGCGACACCGTTCCCGCCCCGGGGGAGCGGGTGTTCCTCCGCGCGACGGCCAACCTGTCCACCGGCGGGACCGCTATCGACCGCACGGACGAGATCCATCCGGACAACGTGACCGCGTGCGAGATGGCGGCGGGGGTGGTGGGGCTGGACATCGCCGGCATCGACGTTCTGTCGCCCGACATCACCGTTCCCTTTCGCGAGAACGGCGCGGTCATCATCGAGGTGAACGCGGCGCCGGGGCTGCGGATGCACACGCATCCCACCGAGGGCACCCCGCGCTACGTGGGCGCGCCGATCCTCGAAATGCTGTATCCGCCGGGGCAGCCGTACACCATTCCCGTCATCGCCATCACCGGCACCAACGGCAAGACGACGACGACGCGGCTGACGGCGCACCTCTTCCGGCAGACGGGAAAGACGGTGGGGTTCACCACCACCGACGGCGTGTACCTCCAGAACCGGCTGGTGATGGAGGGCGACATGACGGGCCCGTTCTCGGCCAACATCATCCTGTCGAACCCAACGGTGGACGTGGCGGTGCTGGAGACGGCGCGGGGCGGCGTCATCCGCGCCGGGCTCGGCTTCGACGAGTGCGACGTGGGCGTGGTGCTCAACGTCTCCGCCGACCACCTGGGGCTGCGGGGGATCAACACCCTGGAGCAGCTGGCGGACGTGAAGTCCGTGGTCCCCGCCGTCGTAAAGCGCGAGGGGCACGCCGTGCTGAACGCGGACGACCCGCTGGTCTACGCCATGCGCGACCGCAGCGGCGGCGACATCGTCCTCTTCTCCACCATGCAGGAGGGGGAGAACCCGCTCTTC
>JAHWJJ010000160.1 GCA_019348475.1 Gemmatimonadota bacterium
CATCGGCCCGCTGGAAAAGGCGCCGGGCGCGGTGGGGATCGGCTCGCTGGTCGCTCCGCGCGTGTACATCCCCGCGCGCCACGCGCGCGAGACGCAGCTCATCCGCTTCGGCAGCCGCGCGGACTACGAGGCGTACGCGCGCATGCCGGCGGCGGAAGCGGAGCGGCTGGTGGCGGACCGGCGCGCGGCGCTTCGCGCGGAGCGGGTGGGGATGAGCACCGCGCGCGAGCAGCAGGCCGACCTGGACCGCGCGCTCCGGCGGCTGGGGAGCTTCCTTTCCCTCGTGGGCACCTTCGCGCTGCTGCTGGGCGGCATCGGCGTGGCCAGCGCGATGGGCGCCTACATCGCCCAGAAGCGCGACACGGTGGCCACGCTGCGCTGCCTGGGGGCCACGGCGCGGCAGGTGGTCTTCATCTACCTTCTGCAGGCGGGGGTGATGGGGCTGTTCGGCGCGGCGCTGGGGACGGTGATCGGGCTGGCCGTGCAGTGGGTGCTGCCGCGCCTGCTGGCGGACCTGCTGCCGGTGGAGGTGGCGACCTCGCTCAGCCTTCCCGGCGTGCTGACGGGGGTGGGCGTGGGTGTGTGGATCGCCGTCGCCTTCGCGCTGCTGCCGCTGATCGCCACGCGCCGCATCTCGCCCCTGCAGGCCATCCGCCGCCGCGTGGAGCCGGACGTCGCGCGCCGCCGCGACCGGTGGGTGATCGGCGGATGGGCGCTGCTGGCGGCCAGCATCGTCGCGCTCGTCTTTCTGCAGGCCGGGGAGGCGCGGACGGGGATCGGCTTCAGCGCCGGCATCGCGGTGACGCTGTTCGCCCTCTGGCTGGCGGCGTGGCTGGTGACGATGGCGGCGCGGCGAGCCCCGGCGCGCGCGCTGGGGTACACGGCCCGGCAGGGGATCGCCAACCTGCACCGCCCGGGGAACCAGACCCGCGTGGTGGTGCTGGCGCTGGGCTTCGGCGTGTTCCTGCTCGCCGTCGTCTACCTGGTGCAGAGCAACCTGCTGCGCCCGCTGCGGGTGGACGCGGGAAGCCAGGGGAACCTGCTGCTGTTCGACGTGCAGCAGGACCAGGAAGCGGGGGTGCGGCAGATCCTGGCCGGCGGCGGCACCGAGGTGCTGCAGCGTGCGCCAATCGTGCCCATGCGCATCCACTCCATCAACGGCGTCCCCGCCACGCGCCTGGCCGCGGAGCGCGGAGAGGGCGGGGCGGAGGAGGGCGCCGGCGGCGGCGGGGATCGGCGGGGCCAGCGGGGGAGCGGCCCGCCGGGGGACGGCGACGCGCCGGAGGGGTGGGCGGTGCGGCGGGAGTACCGGTCCACCTACCGCGACACGCTGGTGGATTCCGAGACGCTGCTGCGCGGGCGGATGTGGCGCCCCGGCGCGGGCGCGGCGGTGGGGGGCGGCCCCGCCGAGGTGTCGATGGACGTCGCCGTGGCCGAGGACCTGAAGGTGGACGTGGGGGACCAGATCACCTGGGACGTGCAGGGCGTGCGCATCCCGACCAGGATCACCTCCATCCGCGAGGTGGACTGGCAGCGGCTGGAGCCCAACTTCTTCGCGGTGTTCCCGGCGGAGGTGCTGCGCGGCGCGCCGCAGACGTGGGTGATGCTGGCCCGCGCGAGCGACGCCCCGGCCCGCGCGGCGGCGCAGCGCGACGTGGTGCGCCGGTACAGCAACGTGGCCGTGCTGGACCTGACCGCCATCCAGGCGGCCCTGGACGACGTGCTGGGGCGCGTGGCCGCAGTGATCCGTTTCCTCGCCGCGTTCAGCGTGGCGACGGGGTTCGTCGTGCTGCTGGGGGCGGTGCTCGCGGGGCGGCTGCAACGCATTCGCGAGAGCGTGCTGCTGCGCACGCTGGGCGCCACCCGCCGGCAGGTCGCGCGGGTGCTGCTGGCGGAGTACCTGGCGCTGGGGCTGCTGGCCAGCCTCGCGGGGATCCTGCTGGCGGTCGCCGCCGGGTGGGCGCTGGCAAGGTGGCTGTTCGAGGTGGAGTACGCCGTTCCCGTGCTGCCGCTGCTGGGGCTCGGCCTGGGCGTGACGGCACTCTCGGCGGTCGTGGGCCTGCTCGCCAGCCGCGAAGTGTTCCGCCACACTCCGCTGGAGGCGCTGCGGGAGGAGTAAACACCATCAATCACCAGAGTACATCATGTGGAGTGCGTGACGAGAGGGTGCGCGGGCCGGTTGACGTTTCTCGAATAAACACCGAAAGTTGAGGCTGCGGCCACGCCCCCTTGTGTACGGAGTGAACACCCACTACCGTTGTGCCGCTCCTCCGCCACCGGGGGTGAACGCTCCTCGTAAGGCTGGAGGCTCCTCATGGTGCTGCCAGGAACCGGAATCTACACGCCGGCGGATGCGGCGACGCTTCTTCACGAGCGGGCGGAGACGGTGCGCCGGTGGGCGTTCGGCTACCGGCGGACGCGTGTCTCCGGCCCCACCGTGCACCCGCCGCTCATCCAGACCGATCTGCCCGAGCTGGAAGGCCAGCGCGCGCTGACCTTCGTGGAGCTGATCGAGCTGCTGTACATCCGCGCGTTCCAGCGCGCCGGCGTGCCCTGGCGGCTGATCAGGCAGGCCGCGAACGTGGCCGGGCGCATGTATTCCACCGACCACCCCTTCGCGCTGCGGCAGCTGTACGCCGACCCGCACAGCGTCTACGGTGCCGTGCAGGAGCCGGACGGGAGCGAGTCGCTGGTGCAGCTGGTCGGGCACGGCCAGCACGCCATGTGGCAGATGGTGAAGCCGTACCTGGAGCAGCTCGAGTTCGGCGGAGACAACCTCGCGCAACGCTGGTGGCCCATGGGCCGCGACGCCGGCGTGGTGGTGGACCCGCGGTTCGCGTTCGGGGCGCCGATCGTGGAGGAGGTGGGGATCCGCACCCGCACGCTGGCCGGCGCGTACAGGGCAGAGCTCCCCGCGTACGGCGAAAGGGCGGTGGAGCGCGTGGCGTGGACGTTCGAGATCGACCCCCGCGACGTGCAATCCGCGCTCGGGTTCGAGCGGTGGCTGAAGGCGGCGTAGTCTTTCTGTTCGACGAAAACTCTCCGCACCGCCTGGTTCGCTCCCTTCGCGAACTGGGCGAGGCGGCGTTTCACGTGTACGACGTGGGGCTCAAGCAGGCGCCGGATCAGGCCGTGTTGCGGTACGCGGGAGAACGCGGGTGGTGTTGTGTGAGCTCCGACCGCAACATCCTGCATTCGCCCCACGAACGCGCCGTGATCAAGGAGTGCTCTCTCGGGGCGTTCTTCTTCAACGACACCATCTACGGCGCCTGTAAGACCGCGCGGACCGTCTATCGCCACTGGCCGGAGATGAAGCGCATCGCGCACGGCGAGCCCCGGCCGTTCCTCTACCTGATCCGCGAAACCACCCTCTCTCGCATGCGCCGCAAGAGGCTGGGCGGGTGACGGACGGTGATTCCGGATTCGGAAACCAGCCCCAAAGTGAACCGCCAGAAAAACCGCGTCTCGGTGCTTGCGCTGGCCGAACGAGGGGTCGACTGTGCGTGCGACAACGGCTCGCCAGGCGCGCACAGCTTGCGGTGCGGTCCGCGCGGGCGGACTTTGCCATCTTCCGGCGCGGAATTCATTCGCTCCAGCACGGGCGCGGCACGTAGCCGGCCAGGGCTGCCGAGCGGTGATCGCAATCCCTGCACGCACCCCGGCCGCACCCCTGATGACATCCAGCACACACGAGGCGGTAGAGCGCGCGCTGGACGCGGCGCGCACGGAGCTGGGGATTCGCTGCGCCTTTCCGGCGGAAGTGCTCGCGGAGGCGGAGCAGGCCGCGAAGCGCGTCGCCACGGCGGCGGGGGGGCGGCAGGACCGGCGCGACCTGCCGCTGGTGACCATCGACCCGCCGGGAAGCCGCGACCTGGACCAGGCGCTGTACATCCGGCAGGAAGACGACGGCGGATTCCAGCTGTTCTACGCCATCGCCGACGTGGGCTTCTTCGTCGACCGCGGGGGCGCGCTGGAGGCGGAGGCGTGGCAGCGCGGGCTGACCGTCTACGGGCCGGACCGCAAGGAGCCGCTGTATCCCCCCGTGCTCAGCCAGGGCGCCGGCAGCCTGCTCCCGGACCAGGACCGCCCCGCCATCCTCTTCGAGTTCGGCCTGGACGCGGCGGCGGAGTTGCGGTCCACCTCCGTCCGGCGCGCGCTGGTGCGCAGCCGGGCGCAGCTCACGTACGCGCAGGTGGTGGAGCACGTGTGCGGCGGCGAGCGGCGGTTCGCCGGCGAGGAGTGGGCGGACGGGCTGGCGGCCATGCGCCGCTTCGGCGAGCTGCGCGAGCGGATCGAGGCGGCGCGCGGGGGCGTCTCCATCCCCCTGGTGTCGCAGCACGTGACGCAGCTCACCACGCGCCGGCTGGGGTACGCGGTGGAGTTCGAGACGCCCCAGCCGTCCGAGGAGTGGAACGAGCAGGTGTCGCTGCTCACCGGCCACGCCGCCGCGAAGGTAATGATTGAGGCGCGCGTGGGGCTGCTCCGCGTGATGGGCGCGCCCGACCCGGACGCGGTGGAGAGCTTTCGCCGCGCCGCCGGACGGCTCGGGTTTCCCTGGCCGGAGGGGACGTCGTACGCGGAGTTCATCCGCGGCGCGGACATCTCGCACCCCCTCATTACGCCCCTGCTGTGGCAGGCGCGGCGGGTGAAACGCGGCGCGGACTACGTGGCGTTCGACGGCGAGCTTCCCGCGGACCCGCTGCACCACGCGCTGGCCATGCCTTACGCGCACGCCACCGCGCCCCTCCGCCGGCTGTGCGACCGCTACGTGCTGGACCTGCTCGTCCAGCTCTGCGCCGGGGAGCGGCCGTCCGCGGAGGAGGTAAAGACGCTGAAGCGGCTTCCGCGGACCATGGACGAGGCCGAGCGCCGGGAGAGCCGCTTCGAACGCCGCGCCATCGACGTGGCGGAGGCGTGGATGCTGCGCGACCGCGTCGGCCAGCGCTTCGACGCCACCGTGCTGGGCAAGCGCGATGGGGACGTGGAGGTGCAGATCGAAGACCCGCCCGTGCGCTCCGTCGCCCGCACGGGGGACCGCAAGCCGGCGGCGGGCGAGGCCGTGCGGGTGACGCTGGACCGCGTCTCGGTGGACGAGGGGCGCGTCCACTTCAGCCTGGCCTGACCGCGTAAGTCGCCTCGCCGCGCCGCGAGGACGAGCGGGGAGGGCCCTCGCCCGCGGGCCCTCTCCCCCGCCAGGCCTTTCGCTCGTTCCTCGCGACGGCTGGCGGCCCCTCCCCCAACCCCGGGGGACGGGTGGTGTGCGAGCAGGGTGTAATCCGCCGGCCGAAGTTCTCCCGTCCGCTCACCCGGGCTCCGGCAACCCTCCGCGCGCGTTCCGGAATCACACCCCTCCGTACGCGGCGCTCAGCACGCGCCGGGGCTCGCCAAACGACCACGCCGGATGACGGAAGATGATCCACCTCAAATCCACCTTCGCCGCGCCGCTGCTGGCCGCGGCGCTGCTGTCGGCGGACGCGGCCGCGCAGGACCGCGTCGTCCGCCTTCCCGAGCGCGACCGCCCGCTGGCCGGCACCCCCGCGCACGTCTATTCCATCGGCCGCGCGGACGGGGCCGCACACGAGACGTTCGGGATCATCTCCGGGGTGGCGTTCGACGCGGCGGAGAACCTGTACGTGCTGGACCGCCAGGCCAGGCGCGTGATGGTGTACGACGCCAGCGGCCGGTACCTGCGGCAGATCGGAAAGGAAGGCCAGGGCCCGGGCGAGCTGATGGTGCCCCTGCAGCTGGCCGTGGGTGGCGACGGGAGCGTGATCGTTTCGGACCTGGGACGGCGGGGCTTCTCCGTCTTTCGCACCGACGGCACCTTCGTGCGCAACGTGGTGATGGAGGCGTGGATGCCGGGGATGAGCGGGGGGATCGCCTGGCACCCGCGCGGCGGGATCGCCGGCACCTTTCGCCCGCCGTTCTCCCAGACGGGGCAGAGCTCCGTGACGCAGAACGTGCTGCCGCTGCTGTTCCAGCCCCTGGCGGGCGGCCAGCCCTCCCGGCTGTTCGACATCCCCCAATCGCTGCGGGTGGACCAGCAGTCCGGCGGCCCGGGCCAGGTGATGGTCCGCGTGCAGCCGCCCCCCGCCTTCACCCCGGCGGTGCTGATGGGGGTGCTTCCCAATGGGCAGACGGCGCTCAGCTTCACCTCCGGCTACACGGTGCGGATCCTGGACGCCAACGGACAGACCGTGCGCTACCTGCAGCGCGCCATGCGCCCGCGCCTGACCACCGACGCCGACCGCGAGCGCGCCCGCCAGGCGCGCCGCGAAGCGCTCACGAACGGGCGCGGGAGGATCCAGGTCACCATCGGCGGCGGCGGCGGCGGTCCGGGCCCGCGTTCGGCCCCCGGGCGGCAGGACATCGAGCGCATGCTGGCAGACATGAAGTTCGCCGATACCATCCCCGCCCTGCGCGGCCTGCGCGTGGCGCCTTCCGGAAAGCTGTGGGTGGAGCGCACCGGGCCAGTGGTGGGCGAGGACGGCCCCATCGACCTGCTGACGCCCGAAGGGCAGTACCTGGGCACCATCACCGGTACGCCGCTGCCGGACGCCATCAGCCGCGGCGGCCTGGCCGCCTACATCGAACGCGACGAGGACGACGTGGAGCGCGTGGTGGTGCGCCGGCTGCCGGGTAACTGGCGGTAGCGAGACGCGCCTCACGATGGACGGGGGCGGGCGGAGGGGATCGGGACGGCCATATACCCAGGGTTTTCCGTGCAGAACCCCCAAAGCACATGGCCTCACGCGGAGGGCGCGGAGGGTCGCGGAGAAAAGAAGATGACACTCTGTTCTCCGTGTCCTCCGCGCCGTCCGCGTGCGACTGGCAGTAGAACCCCAGGTACACAAAGGACGGCAGGACCCGGTTAGTCATCCCCGCCCCGCCGTCTTCTCCGCGCTGGCCGGCGGCACCTGTCCATCCACCTCTTTGCAGCCGCGCACCGGCCCCGTACGTTGGGGCGGGTGCGCGGCTTGCGTGTGGCCGGGCGCCGCCCGCGGGCCCGCGCCCGCCTTGCCCCCACGCCTGCCGGAGACGGATTTCGAGTGAACCGCGAGTACCACCGCTGGCAAAGCCCCTCACTGGGCCGCGACATGGAGATGCTGGTGTTCGGCCACGCGGGCGCCCGCGTGCTGGTGTTTCCCACCTCGCAGGGGCGCTACTTCGAGTGGGAAGACCGCGGGATGATCCAGGCGCTGGGCGAGCACCTGAACAACGGCTGGCTGCAGCTGTTCTGCGTCGACAGCGTGGACGCCGAAAGCTGGTACGCGCGTCACAAGCACCCCCACCAGCGCGCCATCCGCCAGTTCGAGTACGAGAACTACCTGCTGCGCGAGGTGCTCCCCTTTTCGCAGAGCCGCAATCCCAACCCGTTCCTGATCGGCGTGGGCGCCAGCTTTGGCGCCTATCACGCCGTGAACACGGCGTTTCGCCATCCGCACCTGTTCGGCCGCGTGATCGGACTCAGCGGGATGTACGACATCCGCGAGCAGACGTACGAGTACTACGATGACGCCGTCCGCGCGCTGAACCCGTCGCACTACGTCAGCGACATCCACGACCACGGGCACCTGGAGGCGATGCGCCGGATGGACATCATCCTGGCCACCGGCGAAACGGACCCGTTCGTGGACAACAACCGCTACCTGTCCGGCATCCTGTGGGAAAAGGGCGTGGGCAACGCGCTGCGGCTGTGGGACGGGTGGTCGCACGACTGGCCGTACTGGATGAAGATGGTGCGGACGTACATCGGGGGAAGCGACTGACGGTACGAAGGCACGGAGGTACGGAGGTACCGAGGTACGGAGGTACGGAGGTACGAAGGTGTGCGGGAGTGCGGGAGTGCGTGAGTGCAGGAGTGTGTGACGAGCGGACTATGGCCTACTGCAGGTTCGGGCGGGACAGCGACGTGTACGTGTACGCGATCGAGGGTGGCGTGGAGTGCTGCAGGTGCAGGCTGCTGGACGGACGCTGGTTCAAGGCGCCGGATGCGGCGCAGATGATGGAGCACCTGCTGGCCCACCGCGCGGCGGGCCACCGGGTGCCTGAGTCCGCGCTCGACGAGCTGCGCCAGGAGCTGGCGGCTTGAGCAGGGAGCCAGATGCCCAAGGGCGGACCGGAAGACCTATTACGATCCCGTAACCCGCATGCAATGGGCGGGACGAGGCGCACGCGGGCCTTGCCGTGGGTCCTGAAGAATCGGTGGATCAATCCTGAATGAACGCCAGGCGGAGGACGGGCAGATGACGCTGAAAGTGGGGCTGATCGTGGGGCGCGAGTGGTCGTTTCCGCCCGCCTTCATCGAAGAGGTGAACCGCCGGGACGAAGGCGTGACCGCGGAGTACGTGACGCTGGGCGCGCCGCGCATGGACCAGCCCGCCGAGTACGCGGTCATCATCGACCGCATCAGCCATGAGGTGCCGTTCTACCGCACCTACCTCAAGCAGGCGGTGCTCCAGGGCACCACCGTGGTCAACAACCCGTTCATGTGGACGGCCGACGACAAGTTCTTCGGCGCGGCGCTGGCCACATCGCTCGGCATCGCCCACCCGAAGACCGTGGTGCTCCCCAACAAGGAGTACATCCCCGGCATCGTCAAGGAAGAGTCGCTGCGCAACCTGCAGTACCCGCTGGACTGGCAGGGCGTGGTGGATTACGTGGGGCTTCCCTGCGTGCTCAAGGACGCGCACGGCGGCGGGTGGAAGGACGTGTACATCTGCCGCACGCTGGACGAGCTCATCCACCACTACGACAACTCCGGCCTGCTGACCATGGTGGTGCAGGAGTTCATCAAGTGGGACCACTTCATCCGCTGCATCTGCCTGGGGCAGGACGAGGTGCTCCCCATCCGCTACGACCCCGGCGAGCGCAGGTACCACGTGGACCACGCCCACATGAGCGACGAGCTGGGGCGCCGGGTAGTGGAAGACTCGCTCAAGCTGGTGCGGGCGCTGGGCTACGACATGAACTCCATGGAGTGGGCGGTCAGGGACGGCGTGCCCTACGCCATCGACTTCATGAACCCCGCGCCGGACATGGACGTCAACTCGCTCACCCCGCACTACTTCGGCTGGGTGGTCAAGCATATGGCCGACATGGCCATCCACCT
>JAHWJJ010000161.1 GCA_019348475.1 Gemmatimonadota bacterium
CGACGCCGCGCGGGCGGGATTTTCCTGGACCGCGCGTGCCCGCGACACGGCGGAGTTCCTGCAGCCACTGGCGCGTCGCGCGCGCCAGCCGGCCGCGGCCTGATCGCGGTCCCCGAACCAGGCGCTGCAATGGCCGTGTGGGTGCTGGCCGCGACCGCCGCCGTGCTGGCGGGGCTCCTGCTGGGGCTCGCGCCCATCGCAAGCGTGCTGGGCGTCGTTGCCCTGGCGCTGGGGGCGTTGGTGACCGTCCTGGTGGCGCGCCGGCTCCCGGCGGCCGCATGGGCCCTGGGCGCGGCGTTCACGATGCGGGCCGCGCTGGCCCTGTCGCAGACGTACGTGGCGCCCCTGCCGGGATCGGGTGCGGACGACGTGTGGACCGACGACCGCGCGTGGGCACTCTCGCGCCTGCCAGCCGACGATCTGGTGGGCATGCTGGCGTCGGGCTCCCGCCTGTACATGCTGCTGATCGCCGGCATGTACAAGGTTGCCGATCGCAGTCCGCTCATGGTGCTGGCGCTGAACGTGCTGCTCGGCACGCTGGCCGTCGCCGCGGCTTTCGCCCTGGCGCGGGCGCTCTGGCGAGAGCGCCCGGCCGTGGCCGCCGCGTGGGTGGTGGCACTGTTTCCCACCATGCTCATGAACTCGGCGCTCATGCTGCGCGAGATGCTCGTGGTATTCCCCTTCACCCTCGGCGTGTACTTTCTGGTCCTCTGGCACCGCACCCGTCGCGTGGGGCACGTTGCGGCCGCCCTGGCCCTGCTCCTGGTGGCGAGCGGGTTCCACTCCGGAATGGTGTTCGCCACGGCCGGCGTGGTGTACGTGTCGGTGCGCGCCCGCACGCCCGGGCGCACCCGCGTCAGGGGGATGCGGGGGGCCGCACGGACGGCGGTGGGGGTGGCGCTTTCGGTGGCGGTGGTGGTTGTGATGATCCGCACCGGGTGGGGGCTCGACAAGCTGGGGCCGCTGCAGTCCCTCTCGGTAGAGATGCTCGCCGACGCGCAGACGGCCGCGGCGGCCAAGGGGGGCGCCAACTACCTGGAGGGGCTGCGAACGCGTGGCCCGCTGGACCTGGTGTGGCAGCTGCCCATTCGCGCCGCGTACCTGCTCTTTACCCCCTTTCCCTGGATGGTCCGCGGCCCGGCCGACCTGCTCGGGCTCATGGACGCGCTTATCTACGTGGCGCTGGCGGTGTTCATCGGGCGCGCCTTCTCGCGCATCCGCACCTACCGTGAGGCGCGGGCGGTGCTCCTCCTTGCCGCCGTGACCATTGCGGTGTTCGCTGCGTCGGTGTCCAATTTCGGCACGGCCATCCGCCATCGCGCAAAGGCGGCCCCCCTCCTGGTCGCCCTGGCGGCCGGAGCACTCGTGCGCGAGCGGCGTGCCCTGGGCCTGCCCGCCGACGCGGCGCCCGTGCCCCCTTTCCCGGCACCGCGGGCGACCCATGCGGCGATCGGTTGAAGCGCGCGGACGGCGGCCCCGGCTGCTCGTGGCCATCACCGACCCGCTCAGCACGGTGCTGCTGCGGGGCCAGCTGGCCCATGCCCGCGCCGCCGGCTTCGACGTGACCCTGATCTCCGGACCGGGAGCGCGCGCCCGGCAGCTGGCCGCCGAGGAAGGGGTGGGGCTGGTTGAAGTGCCCATGGTCCGCGAGTTGTCTCCCCTGCGCGACCTGGTGTCGCTCTGGCGGGTGTTCCGGGTGGTGCGGCGGCTGCGCCCGGACCTGGTGAACGCCGGGACGGCCAAGGCGGGGCTGCTGGTCACCGCGGCTGCGTGGCTGAACGGCGTACCGGGGCGCATCTACACCATGCGCGGCATCCGGCTCGAGACGCACCGGGGCTTCTTTCGCCACCTCCTCTGGGGGGTGGAGCGGCTCATCGGCGCAATGGTGCACCGGGTGGTCTGCGTAAGCCCCAGCCTGCGCGCGCGGGCGCTGCAGCTCGGGGTGGTCGCGCCGGAAAAGACGCTCGTGCTGGCCGGCGGCAGCAGCAACGGTGTGCAGGTGGAGCGCTTCGGCGCTGGTGCGAACGGGCCCGCGGCAGCGCGGCTTCGGGGAGAGCTGGGGCTCCAGGGGGCCGGCCCGGTGGTGGGGTTCGTGGGCCGGCTGGTGCGCGACAAGGGGGTGCGGGAACTGGCCGAGGCGTGGTCCATGCTGCGGGAGGAGTTCCCGGACGCCCGGCTGCTCCTGGTGGGGCCGGAGGAAAGCGGCGACCCGGTACCTTCCGCCGTGCTGCAGGCGCTGCGTGAAGATGCCCGCGTCACGCTTACCGGAGGGGTGTTCGACACCGCCCCGTACTACCTGCTGATGGACATGCTGGTGCTTCCCTCGTACCGGGAGGGTTTTCCCAACGTGGTGCTGGAGGCCGGCGCTTCGGGGCTCCCCGTGGTGACCACAACCGTGCCCGGCTGCGTCGACGCGGTGGAGGACGGCATCACGGGGCTGCACGTTCCCGCCGGGGACGCGCGCGCGCTGTCAGCCGCGCTGCGCCGGTACCTCGCTGATCCCGGGCTTCGGCGCCGGCACGGCGACGCCGGCCGGGCGCGGGTGAACGCCGAGTTCCGGCGCGAGCGCATCTGGGAGGGACTCATAGACCTCTACCGGGAGATGGTCGTAGCGAACACCGCGGCCGCGGGTCCCGCCGCCCGCGCTTCCCCTGGAGAATTGCCGTGAAGGAGCCATCCCTGACCGGACGTGCCATCAAGCGCGCAATGGACCTCGTCGTTTCGCTGGGCGGCCTGGTGGTGCTCAGCCCGATTCTCGCGGCGGCCGCGGCGATCGTCTGGATGTCGATGGGGCGGCCCGTGATCTTCCGGCAGACGAGGCCCGGCCGCTTCGGGCGGCCGTTCGTGCTGTACAAGTTCCGGACGATGTCGAACCGGTGCGACGCGTCGGGCGCTCACCTCGCGGACGGCGTTCGCCTCACCGGCGTGGGCCGGCTTCTGCGAAACACGAGCGTGGACGAGCTCCCCCAGCTGATCAACGTCCTGCGCGGCGAGATGAGCCTGGTGGGGCCCCGTCCGCTCCTGATGGAATACCTGCCGCTGTACACCCCGGAGCAGGCGGAGCGGCACCGCATGAAGCCCGGAATCACGGGGTGGACCGGCGTGAACGGCCGGAACCTGCTCACCTGGGAGGAAAAGTTCGAGATGGACCGGTGGTACGTGCACAACTGGAGCATCCTGCTGGATTTGCGGATCATCTTCCTTTCCGTCGGCACCGTGCTCCGCGGGCGCGGGGTGAGCCAGGCCGGCCATGCCACCACTGAGCGCTTCCGCGGCTCCTCCCCCCGCGCGGCCGCGGGCAAGGAAGCCGTTTCCCCGGGGTGACCGCGCCTCGAGGACATCTTGTCTCGGTGACGGCTCCCCGGGTAGATTGTAAACATCTTGCGCCTGCATCCACCGGTGGTCGCAACGGCAGTTTCCCGAGGACGCCAGCGCGCGAGCCGGGCCCGTGGCCCGCCGTCCCGGAGCACACCGCAGAAAGATTGCGACCTTGGTGATCCTCGATGTTCCGGGCTCCGGGCCCGACCCTGCCGCGTGGCTGCCCGTGGACAAGCGTTGTGCCGTCTGCTTCCACGTGGACGACGTGCATCCGTCCACCTCGGCGGATGCGTACGAAGCCGGGGGGGATCTTGGCGCCGGGGCCCTCGGCCACGTGGAGTGGCTGCTGGAGCGGCACTCACGGCTGCACGTAACGGTCGCCACCACTCCCGACTGGCGCGAGACGTCGCCCGTGCCCACCCGCAAGGTGCTGGCGCGGCTTCCCTGGCTGCGGGACCGGGTATTCCTGGCGCCGCTCCTCCCCCCGGGAACCATGCGGCTGGACCGGCATCCTGACTTTGTTCGCTACGTGGCGGGGCTTCCCCGCACGGAGTTGACGCTGCACGGCCTGCACCACGTTCATCGGGGGCTCAACGTACCGGCGGAGTTCCAGAACCAGACCACCGCGGAGTGCCTGCGGATGCTGGAGGAGGGGCTGTCCATCTTCGCGGCCGCCGGACTCCCCCGCCCCGCGGGGGTGATCCCGCCCCGCTACAGCACGCCCCCCGCCCTCCTCGACGCGATGGCGCAGGCGGGGTTCAGCTACGTCGCCTCCGGACGCGACATCCACACGCCGGTCGCCGCTTCGGCGGTTTCCGGCGAATCCGGCCTCCGGGGCGTGCCGCTCTTCCGTCCCTCCCTGCTTCCCCAGGGACTGGTGCACCTTCCCACGAACTTCCAGGCCACGTCGACGGTCGACCGCGCGCTTCAGATCCTGGACGGCGGCGGTCTGCTCTCGATCAAGGCGCACATCATCAAGGACTGCCTGGGCTACGTCGCCCTGGACGGGATGGACGAGCTATATCGCAACTACCTGGACACTCTCTTCACCCTGCTGCACGCCCGCTACGGCGAGTCCCTGTGGTGGACGACCATGGGCGCGATCGCTGACCGGGTCGGCGGACGTGGATCGGCGGCGGGACGGCAGCCGTCCGGGGCCATGTCCCTGCCCTCCGTTGCCTGAGGACCGCACGCCGGGCGTCCCGCCGGCGCGCCCCGGGCCCGGCGGCGGGGAGTTCGAGATCGAGCTCAACCCGCCGGGTGCGGAAGCGGAGTTCGTGGAGAAGCTGAACCTGTGCTTCGACCACTGGGGAGACGCACGTACCTTTGACTGGTGCTTCCGGCGGCCGGCTGCTCCGGCGGGAGACCTGCTGGTGGCGCGGGGAGACCACGGCCTCGTTTCCGGCGCCGCCGTCACCTACCGGACCGTGGTGCTGCCGGACGGCCGGCAGCTGTTCTCCGGCATCGCCATGGCCGCCTGGACCCTTCCCGAAGCGCGGGGGAAGGGCGTGTTCGGGCGGCTCCTCGCGGGGTGTGTGCGGCAGGCGGCGCGGCGCGGCGCCCCCGTTACGCTCTCGTGGCACACAGCCGATAACGTCAGCACGCGCGGGGTTCAACGCGTGGGCGCAGGGATGTTCCCCACGTCGTACGCGTTCTCCGGGCCCGACACGCCCGTGCCTGCCGCCGGACTGGCCGTCTCGGCCGTGGCCGGGGAGGCGGGCTGGGAGCGCGTGCGGAGTGCCCTGGAGGCCAGCCGGGTGGGCTACACGCGGATCGGCTATTCTCCGGCCGAGTGGCGGGCGCAGTTTGTGGACCGCCCCCTGGGCTCGGAGCTTGTCGCGGTCGGTGAGGTGGGCTGGGCCGTCGTGGAGCGCGCCGGGGAATGGGACCGCGTGCAGGCGCTGGTTGCGGACACGGACGCCGGGCTGGACGCCTGCCTCGCCGCGCTGCTCCGGCGCGCCGCCCTCTCAGGGCGGCGCCTGTTCGTCTTCTCGTCGCTCCCGTCATGGGCCAGGCGTTTCTCCCGCCTGGGACTGCAGGCCCGGCCGGGGTTCCTGTCCGTGATGCTGGGCGACGCCGAGGGCCTGGGACGGGCACTCGGCGTGCAGCCCGAGGCGGGCGCATTCGCGCATTCGCGGCTGGAGACGCCCGGGGACCCCTGGTACCTGGGGCCGTGGAACGTACAGAGCGGCGACCGGATGTGACCCCTCTCCCGACGGCGCGGCCACGCACCGGCGCAGGGCACGGGCCTTCAGCCATTGCCGCGCCTGAGCGTGCGGAGTACCGGGAGCCGACCCACATGCGCCATCCCAGGCCAGCTACGCGCACGGCGCCGGTGTCCCCCACCGGGGCCGTCGAGGGCAGCGTCGGACAGCACGCCACCGGGTCCAATGCCAACCGCTAGTGCGCCCCGCTTCGCCTTTGCCGGTGACCGCGACGTAGCCGTCCAGGTGCTGGACTACCTGCTGGAGCAGGGGCACCGCCCGCGGGCGCTGCTGCTGACCGAGCCGGCCCGGGCGTCGCACGCCGACGAACTCGCGGAGCGGTGCGGCTTCCTTCCGGCCGATGCCGTCCTGCGCGGCTCCGCCTTCCGCCTGCCGGAATCCGTGCAGCGGCTGCGGACGATGGAGCTGGACTGGATCGTCGGCGTACACTTTCCCTACCTGGTGCCGCAGGAGGTGCTGGACGTTCCCCGCCAGGGGATGCTGAACCTGCACCCGGCGCTCCTCCCGTGGAACCGGGGGTGGCACACGCCGAGTTGGGCGCTGCTCGAGGGCACCCCCGTGGGTGCCACCCTGCACTTCATGGACGCGGGAATCGACACCGGAGACGTTGTGCTGCAGCGAAGGCTGGAGCCCCACGCCGGCGAAACGGCCGACGCGCTGTACCGCCGGCTCAAGCTGCTGGAACTGGAGGTGTTCCGCGAGGCGTGGCCCTGCCTGGTGGACGGCACCTTCAAGCGCGTGCCCCAACCGGTCGGAGTGGGCTCCACCCACCGCCGTGCCGACCTGTTCACGCCGGAGGTGCAGCGCATTGACCTTGACGAGCACGTACGGGCCGGCGACCTGCTGCGCCGCCTGCGGGCGCTAAGCACCAGCCGGTGGGACGAGGCCGCATGGTATGAGGCCGACGGGGTTCGCCACCGCGTCCGCGTAGAACTCCGCAGGGACGATCCGGGGGAGTCCGGCTGAGCCCGCGGGCCGCTGCAGGCCGGCACGGCCGCGGGTGGTGCAGCCGCGTAGCACCGAAAGGTGTGCAAACCATGGATGGGGCGTTAGATTGAAGGTGCGGGTGTCGTGCGCGAGCGGCTCTCCGCCGCCGGTCCCGCTGCCGCCGTCGTTCTCCCGTATGTCGATCCGAGCTCACGATTCCGGACCGTGCCCCCGGGCCGGGCGGGGGTTCCGGCCGTGATCACCGCCCGCGGAGAACCCGATCCCGCCCGCGCGATCCGCACCTGGAAGGAACAGAGCGTGAGCCCCGAAGACATCCGGATCTTTCTCTCGCCGCCGCACATGAGCGGGCGCGAGGCAGCGCTCGTGAGCGAGGCGTTCGCCTCCAACTGGATCGCGCCGCTGGGACCGTTCGTCTCCCGGTTCGAGCGCGACTTCGCGGAGAAGGTCGGCGCGAAGCACGCGCTGGCGCTGAGCTCCGGCACGGCCGCCCTGCACCTGGCCCTCATCGAGGCCGGCGTGCGGCAGGGCGACGAGGTGCTGGTGAGCACCTTCACCTTCGCCGCGACGGTGAACCCCATCGTCTACCTGGGTGCGCGGCCGGTGTTCATCGACAGTGAGCCCGTGTCGTGGAACATGGACCCCGACCTGCTGGCGGAGGCGCTGGAGCAGCGGGCACGGGCGGGGCGGCTGCCCCGTGCCGTGGTGGTGGTGCACCTGTACGGCCAGTCCGCCGACATGGACGCCATCATCCGCGTCTGCGACGCCCACGGGGTGCCGGTCATCGAGGACGCAGCGGAGGCGCTGGGCGCCACCTTCCGCGGCCGCGCACCCGGGACGTTCGGCGCGTCGGGCGTCTACTCGTTCAACGGGAACAAGATCATCACCACCAGCGGCGGGGGAATGCTGGTCTCCGACAACGGAGACCTCATCCACCACGCCCGCAAGATCGCCACGCAGGCGCGCGACGCCGGCCCGCACTACCAGCACTCCGAGATCGGATACAACTACCGCCTGAGCAACCTGCTGGCCGCAGCGGGGGTGGCGCAGCTCGAGGTGCTGAACGAGCGGGTGGGCATGCGCCGGCGCAACTTTGCGTACTACGAGAATGCGCTTGGCGCGCTCCCCGGTCTCTCGTTCATGCCCGAGGCGCCGTGGGGGCTGCACACGCGCTGGCTCACGTGCATCACGCTGGACCCGGCGGAGTTCGGGGTGGACCGCGAGGGGCTGCGGCTGGAACTGGAGGCCAGCGGCATCGAGGCGCGCCCGCTGTGGAAGCCCATGCACCTGCAGCCCGTGTTCGCCGAGTACGAGAGCGTGGGCGGCGACTTCGCGGCCGGCCTGTTCGAGCGGGGGCTCTGCCTCCCCTCCGGCTCCAGCCTCAGCGAAGGCGACCTGGACGAGGTGGCGTCGTGCATCCGCGCGGTCTTTCGCCGCGCGGCGCGCAGGCGCACCTTCGCCCTCCCGCGCACGGCCGCGGACCTCACGCACCGCCCGGCCTGACGCCCGCCGTCCGGCACCGCCCCAGACCGGGAGAAGACGTGTGTTCTCCCGGTTTCCGTTTGGGTGTCCGGGAACGGAATCCGATCCGGAAGACCCGCTGTCGCGCATAGCGTACGCTTCCGTCCAGCCGGTGCTCGATCGTGACGCGGCTGCCAGGCATCCGCGGCTCCGTGAAATCCTCACGAATCACCCGCTCGTCGGTTTCCTCGAAAAGCCGCTGCAGGTCGATGTCCCCCGGGAGCGGGCGGTGCGCGTCAGTCGCCTCTCGCGGCTCGACCGTGAAGCGCTCTTCCCAGAACGGCAGCAAGACGTCGTCCCGGATCGGTTCGCCTCCTCGATCGTGGCGATCTCCGCCACGCGCAGCTCCTTCACCAGCCGATCCTGCAGGTGTGCCGAACAGCCGCTCGACGCGGCCCTTGGCCTGGGGCGAGAGCGCGAGGATCAACTCGATCTCCAGCGCATCCAGCGCGCGGCGGATGAGCGTGAGCGCCTCCGGCTCGTCCGCCTCCTTGCGCTGCTTCGCGCGCCAGTTCGCCGTTAAGTGACTCGGCCTGGCGGTGTAGAGCGCGCCCATGCGGCCTTGCGCCTGCAGGTATTCGACGATCATCTGCCGGTTGGCCGCCCCGGTGTCGCGCGAGAAGAAGCCGGCGCGAAGCCGGCTCGTCGCATCGTCGATGAGCGCGATCAACACGATCTCCTGCCCGAAGCGCTCCTCCAGCCACGGGTGGACGCTGGTGTCCATGAGCACCAGCTCGCCAACAGCCGCGCGCCGCTCCCTGCGCTTGCGGTGGCGCTTGCCCTGCGCGGCCGCCTTCCAGAGCCCTTCCTCGATCATCCACCGCCGCAGCGTGGCCGGGTGCACGAAGCCGATCTCCGGATCCCGCGACAGGTGCTCCGAGAGCAGCGTGGGCCGAAGTCGTGGTACAGCGGCTGCCGCGCCTTCTCCAGCGCCCGCGCGCGCACGCTCCCGGGCAGACGCCGATTGGATGCCCGCCCGCGCACCGTTACTGCGGGCGGGCCCTCCGCCGTTGCGGAGGGCCCGCCCGAGTCCGTATCTTCGCCCGGTTTCCGAGTCCT
>JAHWJJ010000498.1 GCA_019348475.1 Gemmatimonadota bacterium
CCTCGATCGGCTCGCCCTGCACGAAGCTGGTCGCCGCCGGAGCCGCGGTCCACACGTCCTCATCGAGTCGCCCGTCGATTCGGATGGGAGATGTGCTGCGATGGACCTGCAGGACCGGAACCTCGCGGGAACCCGCAGGCGCCGGGGCTTCCTGGGCGAGTGCAGCGGACGCGGTGCAGCCCACTACGAAGAGGAGCGTCGGAACGACGAGCAGCGGCCGAGCTCGGGCGATCCGTATCATCGTCTTTGACCTGTAGGTGGATTGGGGGGTCCCGCTGCGACCGGGCATCTGGCCGGAGTAGCGGGCGCAGCCGCGCCAACGAGCAGACTCGATCGCTGACTGTGAGCTCATCCCGAATTGGACGAGGAGCCGGAACTCGTCCGCGTTGCTTCCGTGCACCACGACGCCGGCATCCGCCCCCGAACGCGATCGTTTCACGAGGGTTGTTCTCCTGGGGGGATGATGCAGGCACGCGGGGCCGCGTCCGGTGGGGGCTGGCTGCTAAATAGCTAGCATACCCCCGCGCCTCGCGCAACTCGTTCGTTCATTAGGAAACGATGTGGATTCATGGCCGGCTCCTTCACTCCCCCGGGCTCGTCTGGGGGCGAAGCGGGCGCGAGCCCGCCGAAGAGCCAGAGCGCCAGGTAATCTGCATTCCCAAAGACGAGGACACCCGACACGCATCTTACGTTGGACAGACAAAAAGCGCAGTTGTGGGGCACCTGCGAGCGCGCGAGGATCGAGTGCTCCGTACCCGTGCCGTACCGCAGCTCGGTGACCGGACCCCTGCCTCCGTCCGCCCGCCGGAAGGTCAGAAGGACGCCCCTCTGACGGAAGGTGAGACCCTCGATCCAGGAAAGGGGCTGCGCCGCCGCGCCGTTGATCGAGATCGTCAGCCCTTCTGTCCCGCGCGCCACCTGCATGCGGCGGCCATTCGGCGGGAGGCGCGTCGCCTGCGAGGGCGCACGCGGCGGCCTCGCCCTCGCAGGCGGCGAGCACCACGGCAAAAGGCATGGGCAGGGCGGAGGCGCGGATAATCAGGATCAGGGTGGCAGAAGAACCGGCCCCGCGGCATCGTCGCCGCGGGGCCGTCGTGGTCAGCGTCCGCCGTCCCGTCAGGCCACGCTGGTCGCCGCATGGCCGCGGGCGGAGCCCTTGAGGATCGCCTTGTCCACCCAGTGCAGACACCCTCTCCTCTCGTGCAGTCAGGACGCCTTCCGGCGGCTCGTCCCGCGTAGTTCATCCTCCAGGCGATCCGCCAGGAATGATTTCATGAGCGACTGGTACGGCACATCCCGCTTGTTCGCGATCACCTTGATGTCGTTCAGCATGTGCTCCGGCAGACGCAACGAGATCGTGGTCGTGGATGGCTTCAGATTTGGAAGCACCACTCTCTCGGCTCGAGACCAATCCACGTATTCCACTGAATCGTGATCAGCCCAGAAATCGCGCTCCTCTTCCTCAGAGGCGAACTGTGGAAGCTTTTCGTTCATCGGTTTACCCGCCTCGGTAGTTACTGGGCAAAGTAGGTTGCGTAGACTCTGCGTTCCTTACGGCTCATATCCCGCGCTGAGATCACACGAACGAGAGTTCCCCGCATGGTAAAGACCACGAACAGCCGACGGTCGGCGGACGTGCGACCCAGCGCGTAGTAGCGGTCCTCAACCTGAGAGTGCTTCGAGTCCGACGCGACCACCAGCGGCTCATTGAAAAAGATCTGCTCGCACTCAGTGGTCGTGACGCTGTGCCCGAGCCAGTTCTTGTTACGGTTGCCAGGGTCCCAATCGAATCCCGTCGCCGCGGCGAGTTCATCCTGAATACTCATCCCTAAATGTATATGGCAGACATATACAAGAAGCAAGTGCGAGAAGGGGGGGAGCAGCTGCTCGCCCCCTTGGCACTTCGCACTACCTGGCCAGCGGATGCGGCCGGAGCTGGAAGTGGATGGCCTTGCTGGTGGTCCCCTTCCCGCCCTCCATGTGGTAGGGGGTGCGGGTGCTGATGGCGGCCCAGAGGCCGCGCCCCTTCCAGCCGGCGTCCGGGTCGTCGATGCGGCCGTCCAGCCACTTGGTGTAGAACCCCATCGGGTAGGGGACGCGCAGGACGACCCACTTCCCGTCCTTGAGGACGAGGAGCCCCTCGGACTGGTTCCCGGTGTTGATCGGGACGTTCTCGCCCAGGCCGAGCGTGTTGAACTGGTCCACCCAGGTGTAGTAGCTCCCTTCGCCACTCCCCGGGCTGGTGACGTTGCCGAGCTGCGGGAGCGGCTCGGCGTAGAAGGTCCACCCCTCCGGACAGTGCTGGCCGGTGGCGGTGGGGCCGTTGAGCGGGCCGCGGCACTTGCGCCGGTCGAAGCTGGCCATGTGCCCGCTCGCCAGGGCGGCCCAGTACACGCCGTTCCGGTCCACGTCGCCGCCGCGCGGGGAGAAGCCCTGGTTCGCGACGGCCGGGTTGTTCCACGGCACCTCGAAGACCTCGGTGAGCGCGGTCTCCGGCGGATTCGGGCCCGGGCTCAGCCGGATGATGGCGCCGGGGAACCCGAACGTCGTTCCCCACACCGATCCGTCCGGCGCCGGCGCCAGCGCGTACACCCCGCCTCCGTACTG
>JAHWJJ010000162.1 GCA_019348475.1 Gemmatimonadota bacterium
CTGGACCTGAGCCGCGTCCTGGCGGGGCCGCTCTGCACCATGGTGCTGGGCGACCTGGGCGCGGACATCATCAAGGTGGAGCGCCCCGGCACCGGCGACGACACGCGCACCTGGGGACCCCCCTGGGCGCAGGGGCCGGACGGGCGCGAATCCGCGTACTACCTGAGCGTGAACCGCAACAAGCGGTCGGTCGCGGCGGACCTGAAGTCGGAGGAGGGGCGCGCGCTGGTGCGGCGGCTGGCCCGGGGAGCGGACGTGGTGGTGGAGAACTTCGCTCCGGGGATGCTCGATGGATGGGGACTGGGGTACGGCGACCTGTCGCGCGAAAATCCCGGCCTGGTCTTCTGCTCCATCACCGGATACGGGTCCGATGGGCCGGAGGCGGGGCGGCCGGGCTACGACTTCGCCGTGCAGGCCCGTGCGGGGTGGATGTCGATCACCGGCGAGCCGGCGGGCGCGCCGGTCAAGGTGGGCGTCGCGGTCGTGGACGTGCTCACGGGGCAGAACGCGGCCATCGCGATCCTGGCGGCGCTGCAGGAGCGCGACGCGTCCGGGCGGGGGCAGCGGGTAGAGGTGTCGCTCTTCCACTCCGCGCTCGCGGGGCTGGTCAACGTGACCCAGGCCGCCCTGGTGACCGGCGCCGAGCCGCGGCGCTGGGGAAACGCGCACGTCACCATCGTCCCCTACCAGGCCTTCGACGCGGCGGACCGGCCCTTCATCGTCGCCGTGGGCAACGACGCGCAGTGGCGGCGGCTGTGCGCGGGCATCGGCGCGGACGACCTGCTGGCCGACGAGCGGTTCGCCACCAACCCCGGCCGCGTGGAGAACCGGGACGTGGTGGTGGGCGCGCTGGCGGCCCGCTTCCGCGCGCGTCCCGCGGCCGAGTGGCTGGGGGTGCTGGAGGCCGCCGGCGTCCCCTGCGCCCCCGTTCAGACGGTCCGCGAAGCGCTGGCGGACCCGGTGCTCCCCGAGCGCGAGGGACTGTGGACGATGGAGGGGGCCACCTGTGGCGCCGTGCCCACCGTCGCCTCGCCGCTCCGCTTCTCCCGCACGCCGGCGGGCCTGCGCGACCCCGCCCCCTCACTGGGCGAGCACACCGACGCCATCGCGCGGCTGGGGTGGGACGCGTTCGGCGGATGAGGACGACGCGCCCGGATCGTGCGTATCCGCCGCGCGTCGATCCACCGAGACCGAGATTCAGGGGAGTGGGATGATCCAATCGATCTCGCGCGGCGCCGTCGCCGCCGCGCTCGTCGCGTCCGCGGCGTCGATGCAGGCGAACGCGCAGGCGGTCACCCTGGCCGGGGGGGCCCGGATGTACGGCGGGGACGATGGAGAAAGCGCCCTGATGGTGGCCGTGCGGACGGAGTTCCCCGTCGGCACCTCGGCGCTGGTCGAGTTCGCCAGCTCGGTTTCCGACGTCCCCGAGCCCACCCGCAGCGCCGTCCGCTCCGTCTTCGAGGCGCAGGTGCAGCTGCCGATCCCGCTGGGCGAGGTGCTGACGCCCTACTTTGGCGCCGGCGCCGGCATCGGCAACGTGAACCGCGTGAGTACCAGCGACGACGGTGGATGGAAGGGCGTGCTCTCCGCGTCCGCCGGCGTTCGGGTCGCCGTCGCGGAGCAGCTGGGGGTGGTGGTGGATGCGAGGGTGCGCGGCATCGGCACCGAATTCCGGGGCAGCCACACGGACCTGACGGTCGGCCTGCGCTACCAGCTGAACCGCCCCGACCGCCCCCGCTTTCGCGGCGCGCCTCGGTAGGCCCGGCGCCCTTTCCGCCGCGTCGCGAGCGGCTGAAGCCGCCGCAACGGCTGCGGAATACCCCGCAAAGTGCGCGGGGATTCAACTGCACAGGGCAGGGAGGCAGCGTATCGGGCGAGATCCGCAGGCCCCCTGACGAAGTTGAAGCCCCGTTCGGCGAGCGCAGCGAGCCGAGACGGGGCTTGTGGCATTTCCAGCCGCGGGCTTCAGCCCGCGGCGCCCCCCGCGGCGCCACGGCCCCCCGCGATGCTCGATGCACCACGGGCCGGCTCCCACCCGCGGAGCCGGCCCGTCGCCATCATCCACATCCCGCGATCGATCACTCGCGCGGCGGGTCGCCGGGCTGGTAGGGGAGCTGGTTCATCAGGTGGCGCACCACGCCGTCGATCTTGGACGTCCGCAGGCGGTCGGTGCGCACGGTCACCACGGCGGAGGGGCCGTGGCGGTGCACCTCCACCACCACCGTGCCCTCGCCCCCGCTGTAGGTGCGCGCGTGATGGTCTTCGCGGCTCAGCGCCACCTCGCCGCGCGTGGTGAGGATCTCATCCACCCGCGCCCAGATCTCGCGCGCCGGAAGGGCCGTCATCCGTTCGTAGTCCGACATCTCCGCTCTGCCTTCCCCATTTCGTATTCCGCGGGGGCGTAGCGCCCCGGCCGTCCGAATCAACCCCCGTGCAGCACCGCGGCCCGCAGCTCCGCGTACGCCCGCGCACCCACCAGCCAGCGCGCCTCGTCCCCCGTCCCGATCACCAGCGTGGGCACCTCCTGCACGCCGGCCCGCCGCGCCGCCTCCTGCTCCGCCGCCACGCGCGCGGCGAACGCGTCCACGTCCAGCACCACCTTGAGCTCCGACGCGTCCAGCCCGGCGCCCGCGCCGATCTCCACCAGCACGTCGATGCGGCCGATGTCGCGCCCCTCGGCGAAGTGCGCCGCGAACAGCGCCTCCCGCACGGCCGGCCCGGCGCCCTTCGCCGCCGCGAACGCCGCCGCCTCGTGCGCCTTGCGCGTCCGCACGGGTGCGGGGACGCGCAGGGCGACGCCCAGCTCGTTCGCCAGGGGGCGGAGCGCGTCCATCCACCCCCCCGCGTCCACGGCCGGGAGCGGCGCGGGCGCGGGGTACAGCTCCCACGCCAGGTGCGTCGGCTCCACCTCGCCCGCCGACTGCATCCGCCGCAGCGCCGCCTCCGTCACGTACGAGAACGGGCAGGCGAAGTCCGAGAACACCACCACCGGAACGGCCGCCATGCGCCTGTGCCCGCCGGGTTGAACGCCGCGTGTGGAAAGCGCGCGGAAGATGCCCCGCGCGCCCCGCCCCCGCAAGGCTGCCCTTTGCCGCGTCAGGGCATGCTTCCGGGGGCGAACGCCAGCACGTGCCCGTTCCACTGCAGGTAGAGCCGCCCCGCCAGCCGCTCCAGGCGCCGCACCTGTCCCGGGCCGCCGGGTGCCGTCAGCCGCAGCACCTCGCCGTCCGTCGCGTACGTCCCGGACTCCGCCACCTGCGACACGCGGACGTCGGGCTGTCCGGCCACCACCAGGCCGCCGCGCTCGCGCACGTTCATCTCCAGCGACCAGGTGCCCCGTCCCTCCGCTCCGTCCGCGGCCAGCGTGTCGGCGCGCAGGCGCAGCACGCCGTGCACCACCTCGCGCATGCCGGTCCGGGACGAGTCCAGCAGCGCGGGGACGGGGGCGCCGTCCACGCGCTCCAGCAGCCAGCTTCCCGCGGGAGCGGGCGGGGTGATGCCCGCCTCGCGGTCCTCGGCGCCGCCCCGATCCAGCCGCAGCTGCAAGCCCAGCGAAAGGAACCAGCCACTGAAGTCCAGCGAGCGCGGCCATTCGGGCGGGAGCGCCTCCTCGCCCCGCGGGGTCCACTTCACGCTGGGGAACCGCCGGACCCGCCACCCCGCCTCGCCGAACACCCCCGGCAGCGCGCCGATGTCCAGGTACAGCCCCGCCGAGGCGCCCACCTCGAAGGTGCGCGCCTCCACGTCCCACGTGTTCCCCGACGGGTCGTACGCCTGCCCGTTCCACAGCTCCACCAGCCCGAAGCTGCCGCCCAGGAACGCGTCCAGCGCCCCCGCCAGCGGCCGGCTGGCGTAGAGCGAGATGGTGGGAAGGGCACGCAGCGAGGTGCGAAGGTCCAGCGACGGCTCTACGGCGCGATAGTCCTGCAGGTAGCTGGCGCCCAGCCCCAGCTCGAACTCCGTGTCCCCCGCCTGCGCCAGGTTGATCAGCACCTCCGTCCCCGCGCCGTTCAGCAGGCCGTCGCTGGAGACTTCGTCGGATCCGGGGACGCCGCCGAACTGGTAGAAGACGGTGACGGCGCTCACCTCCTCGAACAACCCCTCCACCAGCCCCAGGTCCTGCGCGGCGGCGGGGGCCGAGGCCAGCGCCAGCGCGGCCGGCGCGAGAAGGACGGAGCGGACGTGGGTGGATCGCATGGAGCCGGATGGGGGATGCGGATGAGGCAGGTCAGCGGAAGCAGCGCAGCGGCACGTCCAGCGGCGGATAGGTGCCGGCCAGGGAGAAGTGCCACCACTCCTTGTGGTAGTTGGAGAACCCTTCCGCGGCCATGGCGTCCACCAGGATGCGGCGGTTCGCCGCCACGCGGCCGGTGGCGTTGGCGGTGTGCGCGGCCTCCGAGAAGGTGTCGTACGGCGTCCCCATGTCCAGCTCCCCGCCATCGGACAGGCGGACGAGGGTCAGGTCCACGGTGCCGCCGCGGTTGTGGCCGCTGCGCCGGGCCACGTACCCCTGCTGCAGCACCCACTGGTTCCCGGTGCGCTCCGCCCACTCCACCATCCCCAGCGTCGCGCGGACGGGGCGGTAGCCGTCGAACACCTTCAGCCCCAGGCCGCGCGGCCGCAGCGACTGGTGCACGCGCGCCAGCGCCCGCGCCGCCTCCGGGCGCAGCATGGCCAGCGGGCGCTCGTACCCGGGGAGCACGGCGCCGGTGAAGTTGTTCGCGGTGGCGTACCGCACGTCGGTGCGGATGGTGGGCTCTACCGACTGCACGTTCACCAGCGTCCCCGGCGGGATGTCGCACTCCCCGGCGGCGGGCCGGACGCCGGTGCGCGCGGGGGCGGCGGACGCGCACGCCGCCAGCAGCAGGCTCAGCGCGGCGGCGAGCGCCCGCGGGCGCGGGATTCTAGAACTCATACCGTGCTCCGTCCTCTCCCAGCAGCATGTCGTCGAAGACCGTCCGGGCCTCCGCCAGGTCGTGGTCCGTCACCCCGGGCGGCAGGTGCACCAGCACCAGCCGGCGCGCGCCCGCGTCCCGCGCCACCTCCGCCGCCTGCACGTACGTGGTGTGGCCGCCCTGCGTGGTCCCCGTCGCCTCGTGCACCAGCAGGTCCGCGCCGCGGGCCAGCTCCGTGATCTCCGGCGACTTGGCCGTGTCGCACGAGTACGCGGCCACGCCGGCCCCGCGCGCGTCTTCCACGCGGACGCCGATCACGGGGACGCCGTGGATCCCCGGCGCCGCGGTGACGCGCCAGCGGTCGCTGGAGAGAACGGGGGCGCCGGCCTGGTGGCGCACCTCGTTCCACTGGATGTCGGGAACGCCCTCCCAGCCGCCGGTGTCGAACGCCTCCCACACGCGCCGCGCCTGGTCCAGCGCGGGGCGAATGCCGTAGACGGGCAGCGGGTGGCGGCGGCCCAGCAGCCATATCTTTTCCATGAACAGCGGAAAGCCGCTCACGTGGTCCGGGTGTTCGTGCGTCACGATCAGCGCCTCGATCCCCGAGGGATCCACCCCGGCCGCCAGCAGCCGCTGGACCGCGTCGCCGCCGCAATCCACCACCACGCTGTGCCCGCCGCTCTCGAACGCCAGCATGGTGGTGGTGCGCTCCGGGCCGCTTACCCCCGCGCCGGTGCCCAGAAGGTGTACCACGGGCATGTGCCTGACCCCTCCGCTCCGCGTTCATCTCTCCCGCGACTGCGCCAGGGGGACAGAATGCGGGGGCGGCGGGGGTGCGGCAAGGCGGGGGCGGATGGGGGTGGAGATCGGAACCGCCGCCGAGCGGGGCTCCGGGCCCGCGGGAGCGGCTGAAGCCGCCGCAACGACTGCGGAAAGCCCCGCAAACTTCGCGGGGCTTCAACTGCACAGGGCAGAGATGCAGCGTCTTCCGCGTAGAGGCCGGCGCACGCAGTCCGCGCAGGCGGCGCGCAGGCGGACTTTGCGGTTTCCAGCGGCGAATTCATTCGCTCCGGCTGGGACCTCCCGCCGTCATCCGCTCCGTTGGGAATCGGCCACGGCAGGCGGCTGGAGCCGGCTGCAAGGCCGGCGAAGCTCGCGCCGGAGCGGCTGAAGCCGCCGCAACGACTGCGGAAAGCCCCCGCAAACTGCGCGGGGCTTCAACTGCACACGGCAGAGACGCAGCGTCTCCGCGTAGAGGCCGGCGCACGCAGTCCGCGCAGGCGGACTTTGCGGTTTTCCAGCGGCGAATTCATTCGCTCCGGCCGGGACCTTCGCGCGCAGGCGTGTTTTCCAGCGTTGAACTCCTTCGCTCCGGCGGAGGGGTCGAACGCGCTCCCGGAGGCGCGGACGGCGCTACTCGCCCTCCTTCTCCGCCTTCCGCAGCAGGTGGTTGCAGCCGTGCTCGGGGTTGCGGCGCGAGCTGGCGAAGTCGCGCAGGTAGTCGCGCACCACGTTCTCCTCCAGGCTTTCCGGCGACGGGCGGTTTACGCGGAAGCTGGCCGCCATCGCCTCGAACCGGGTGGAGTCTTCCTTGCTGGTGGCGCTGTACGCGCTGTCGCGGTACGCCGTCTCGTGCGCGCGCAGGTCGGCGTAGGTGGCGTATACCTGCGCGAACTTGTGCGGGGCGCTCACCAGCGAAGGCACGCTGCCGCGCGCCTGGCTCTGCGCCAGCAGGCTGTCCAGCATGGCCAGCCGCCGGTGCGCGTTCACGCTCAGCGCCTCGGCGATGCAGGCATCCAGGCGCGCCTCGTGCCTGGCCTGCTGCTGCTGCGGAGTCGGCTCGCGCTCGCCGCAGGCGGACAGCGGCAGGGCGAGGGCGGCGGCAACGACGAGAATCCTGTACATGGACGGAAGCGCGGTTGGCGTGGCGGATGAAAATGACGGTTCAGCCGGGAAGCGCGTCGGGAAACAGCGTGCGCTCCACCAGCTCGCAGATCAGGTGGATGAGCGTAATGTGCCCCTCCTGGATTCGTTCCGTGGCGTGCGCCGGCACCACCAGGCTCTCGGCGCAGATCTCGCGCAGCCGGCCGCCGTCGCGCCCCGTGAGCGCCACCGTCAATGCGCCGCGCGCGCCGGCGGCCTGCGCGGCCAGCAGCACGTTGGGCGAGCCCCCGCTGGTGCTGATGGCCACCAGCACGTCGCCGGGGCGCACCATCGTTTCCACCTGCCGGCTGAACGCCGTGGCGAAGTCGTAGTCGTTGCTCCAGCAGGTGAGCGTGGGCCCGTCCACCAGGTGGTGCGCCGGCAGGCCGGGGCGCTCGCGCCGGTACCGCGCCACCAGCTCCTCCACCAGGTGCATGGCGTCGCAGGCGCTGCCGCCGTTGCCGCAGGCGTACAGCCGGTTCCCCGCGCGAAAGGCATCGGCGATGCGGCCGGCCACGCGCGCCACGTCGGGGGCCAGCTCGCGCAGCGCCAGCTTGACGCGGGCGGACTCGTCCAGCGCGTCGCGGATCAGGAGGAGAACGTCGTCGTGCGGCACATCAGGGACGCGTGGGGCGCCGGAACGGGCGCAAACGGAAACGCTGCGGGCGGCGCGGGCCGCGGGCAGCCGGCTGGTACTCCAGACGGGATGGGAATGATTCCATGCGCCGCATGACCGCCGCAAGGGCGCAGTCCGCATCGCTCCTTATGGCCGCCGCCCTGGCCGCGGGGTGCAGGCCCGCCGAAACGCTCCCCGTCGCGTGGCGCACCCCCCTGCCACAGGCCGCGGCCGCGGGCGCCACGCTGGCCGTGGACTCCGCCGGCATCGCGTGGATCGGCGCGCCCGGGCGGCTGGTGGGGATCGACTCCGCCGGCCGCGCGGTCGCCACCGTGGCCGTCGAGGGCGACGCGGTGCCCCGCCTGCTGTGGCGCAGCGGCGACGGCCTGGTGCTGGCGGTGGGCGCGCGGCGCCTTGCGCGGGCACAGGCGGCGGGCGGACGCGCGGACGGTGGATGGAGCTCGGCCGCGCTGCGGGCGGCGGCGCGCGACCCGCGCGGGCGCTGGGTGTTCACCGCCAACCGCCACGGCGGCGTGGTGGGCCTGGACGCGGGGACGCTGGAGCCCCGCTGGGGATGGCCGGAAACCGGCGGCGAGGCGGTGGGGATGGCCGTGTCGCCGCTGGCGGACCGCGTGTACGTGTCCACCGACCGGGCGGACGACGCCCCCGCCGCCGTGCAGGTGCGCGACGCCGCCAGCGGGCGCGTGCTGTTCGCGGCCAACCAGGCGGAGCCGCTGCGCGGGCTGGCCGCGGGCCCGGACGGCACGCTGTACGGCCACCAGGAGAACGGGCTGGTGATGCGGCTGCGCCACGGACCGCGCGAGTTGCGCCGTATCTGGGCCGAGAACCCCGGCGTGCGCGGCTCCGGCGGCGAGATGGAGGTGCGCGTGGACCCGGCGGGCCGGCGGGTGGCGGTGTTCGGGACGGGCCGGGGCGCGCGCCTGGCCGTGCTGGACGCCCTCACCGGGCGCGAGCTGGGGCAAACGGACGCGCCCCTGGACGCCGCGTTCGACGTCGGGGGGCGCCTGTACCTGCTGGAGCCGGAGGAGCTGCGGGTGCTGCGCTGACGGCGGACGGCCCGGCTCAGTGACCCAGGTCGTCGCCCCCGCCGCCCGTGCGGCGCATCAGCAGCCCCGCGGCGATGAAGGGCAGGGAGTTCAGCCCCAGGCTGGCGAGCGCCGCGTACATCAGTGGGTAGTTCTCGACGGCGACACTGTAGATCAGGCCGGCGATGGCCGGCAGGGTGATCAGCACGGCGCCGATCAGGGCGAACTTCATCGGTCCGGCTCCAGCGTGGCTCGGAAACGGGTTGCGGTCGTGCGGCCTCTTCGGTCGCGTCAAGGTATGGGCGCGGCCGGTGCCCGGGCAAGAGAGGGGCGTTTGGGAGCGGCCGTGAAGGGGTGAAGGGGTGAACGGGTGAACGGGTGAACGGGTGAACGGGTGGGCGGGTGGGCGGGTGGGCGGGTGGGCGGGTGGGCGGGGAGCGGGTCGCGCGCGCGCCGGTGGACCAGTCGGGAGACGCCGGAGGGCATCGCAGTGGCGCAGTTGAAGCCCCGCGCAGTTTGCGGGGCTTTCCGCAGTCGTTGCGGCGGCTTCAGC
>JAHWJJ010000163.1 GCA_019348475.1 Gemmatimonadota bacterium
GAATTCTCCCCTTTCTCCCGCGCAGCGGGGGAGAGGGGCCGGGGGAGAGGGGGCCCTCCGCGGGCGGCAGGATGACCGCGGGGTGCACGAGCGCGGCGCCCGACGCAGTTCCCCGCTCGCGGAAGTGACGTGATTGCGGCGAATCCGAACACCTGATCCATACAGCAAGACCATGAGCTTCGAGCCGGACACCGGGACCGAGAACCAGTACGAGGGGCTGCCCGACGTGGCGGTCATCGGGATGGCGGGGCGCTTTCCCGCCGCCGATGACCTGCAGGCGTTCTGGCAGATCCTGCGCGACGGGCGCGAGGCCATCCGCCGCTTCAGCCCCGACGAGCTGCGCGCCGCCGGCATCCCCAACGAGCAGATCGCCGACCCTGCGTACGTGCCCGCGTTCGGCTCCATGAACGACGTGGAGCACTTCGACGCGGCGTTCTTCGGCTACAGCCCGCGCGAGGCCGAGGCGCTGGAGCCCTCGCACCGCATCTTCCTGGAGTGCTGCTGGGAGGCGCTGGAGAACGGCGGGGTGGACCCGGCGCGCGCCAGTGGCGGCATCGGGGTGTTCGCCGGCGCGGGCGTGCCCTTCTACACGGAAGAGAACGTCCGCGGCAACCCGGAGCTGGCCGCCGCCATCGGCGAGTTCCAGATGGCGGTCGGCAGCGGCAAGGACTTTCTGGGCACCCGCGCAGCGTACAAGCTGGACCTGCGCGGCCCTGCCATGAGCGTGCAGACGGGGTGCAGCACCTCCCTGGTCGCCGTGCACGTGGCCGCGCAGGCGCTGCTGCACCGCGAGTGCGATCTGGCGCTGGCCGGCGGCGCCAACGTGGTGACGCCCAACCACACGGGGTACGTGTACGCGCCCGGCGGCATCTCGTCCCCGGACGGGCACTGCCGCGCGTTCGACGCCGACGCCCAGGGGACACTGGGGGGCAGCGGCGTGGGCGTGGTCCTGCTGAAGCGGCTGGAGGACGCGGTGCGCGACGGCGACCCCATCCGCGCGATCATCAAGGGCTCCGCCGTCAACAACGACGGCGGGCAGAAAATCGCCTTCACGGCGCCCAGCGTGGAGGGGCAGGCCGCCGTCATCCGCGAGGCGCTGGAGGTGGCGGACGTGGACCCGTCCACCATCCGCTACGTGGAAGGCCACGGCAGCGGGACCGAGCTGGGCGACCCCATCGAGATCGCGGCGCTCACGCAGGCGTGGCGCGGGTGGACGGACCGGCGCCAGTTCGCGGCCGTGGGCTCGGTAAAGACCAACGTGGGCCACCTGGACGCGGCGGCCGGGATCGCCGGCTTCGTGAAGACCGTGCTGGCGCTGGAGAACCGCGTCGTTCCGCCCACGGTCCACTTCCGCGCGCCCAACCCGAAGATCGACTTCACGTCATCGCCGTTCTACGTCAGCAACCGGGTCGAGCCGTGGGAGGCGGACGGCGGGCCGCGCCGCGCCGCCGTCAGCTCGTTCGGCATCGGGGGGACGAACGCGCACGTGGTGCTGGAGGAGGCGCCGTCCGCGCGGCCCTCTCGCGCCCGCCGCGACACGCAACTGCTGGTCCTCTCCGCGAAGACGCCGTCCGCGCTGGACGCCGCGACCGAGCGGCTGGCGGCGCACCTGCGCGAGCATCCGGAGCAGCCGCTGGCGGACGTCGCCTGGACGCTGCAGGCGGGGCGGCGCGAGCTGGGCTTCCGGCGCACGCTCGTTGTCCGCGCGGGCGAGGACGCGGCGGCGCTGCTGGCGGCGCGGCACCCGGAGCGCATCGCCACGGCGGCGGTGGAGGACGGGCACCGCTCCGTCGCCTTCATGTTCCCCGGCGTGGGCGACCAGTATCCGCAGATGGCGCGCGGGCTGTACGGCGCGGAGCCCGCGTTCCGCGTGGAGGTGGACCGCTGCGCGGAGATCCTGCGGCCACTGCTGGGCATCGACATCCGCGAAGCGCTCTTCCCGGGCGACGCGCCCGCGGAGGCGCCGGCCGGGGCGCGGATCGACCTGAAGGCGATGCTCGGCCGCACGGCATCCGCCACCCCGGAGACGGAGCGGCTGAACCGCACGGAGCTGGCCCAGCCCGCCGTGTTCGTAATCGAATACGCGCTGGCGAGGCTGATGATGAGCTGGGGGATCGTCCCCGAGGCGACCATCGGCCACTCGCTCGGCGAGTACGCGGCCGCCTGCGTCGCGGGCATCTTTTCCCTGGAGGACGCGCTGGCCCTGGTCGCGGAGCGTGCCAAGCTCATCAGCGCGCTCCCCCGCGGGGCCATGCTCGCCGTGCCGCTCTCCCCCGAGGCCGCGTCCGGGTTCCTGGTGGACGGCGCCGCGATCGCGACGGTGAACGCGCCGGAGCTGTGCGTGGTGGCGGGCCCGGAAGGGGCGGTGGATGCGGTGCAGAAGCGGCTGGGGGATGCCGGGCACGTCGCGCGGAAGCTGGCGGCGACGCACGCCTTCCATTCGCCGATGATGGATCCCGTGGTCGAGCCGATCGAGGCGCTCGTCGGGCGGATGCGGCTGAACGCGCCGACGATCCCCATGATCAGCAACGTCACCGGCACGTGGATCACCGCGGCGGAGGCGACCGATCCGCGCTACTGGGCGCGCCACACGCGCGAGACCGTCCGCTTCGACCGCGGCGCGGCGGAGCTGCTGCGCGGCACCGGACGCGTGCTCGTCGAGGCCGGCCCGGGGCAGACGCTCTCGACCTTCATCCGCCAGCGCGGCGACGCGGTGGGGGTCCCCGTCGTCCCCACCCTCCGCTACCCGTACGACCGCACGCCCGACGCCACGTTCCTGCTGGGCGCCCTCGGCCGGCTGTGGCTCGCCGGCGTGACGCCGGACTGGGCGGCGTTCCACGCGGGCGAGCGGCTGAACAAGGTGCCGCTGCCCACCTATCCCTGGGAGCGCCAGCGCTACTGGATCGACGCGCCGCGGCCGGGGCAGGCGCCTTCCATCAAACCGCGCGGCGGGCGCAAGGCTGATCCCACCGAATGGCTGTACGTCCCCAGCTGGCGCCGCACGGCCGCGCTCCGTCCCGAGTTCGGGGACGGCCGGGTGCTGGTCTTCGCGGACGATTCGCCGCTGTCGGACGGCGCGGTGCAGGCGCTGCGCGCGCACGGCCGCCACCCAGTCGTCGTCCGCGCGGGCGAGGCGTTCGCGCGGACGGCGGACGGGTTCGCGGCGCGCCCCGCGTCGCGCGAGGACCACCGCAAGCTGATGGACGCGCTGGCGGAGGACGGCGGCGTGCCCGCGAAGGTGCTGCACCTGTGGGGCGTGGCGGACGCGAGCGGGCGCGGCCCCGTGGGCGTGCTGGTGCTGGCGGATGCGCTCGGCCGCGCGGACGCCCGGTTCGACCTGCTCGCCGCGACGGCGGATGCGGCGGAGGTGGGCGAGGGCGACCTGGTGGACGCGGCGCGCGCCGCCGTCGCCGGCGCCGCGGCGGTGCTGCGGGTGGAGATCCCGAGCGTCGCCGCGCGCGCGGTGGACGTCGCCGTGCCTGCACGCGACGCGGACGCGCGGGCGATGGGCGCGCGCGTGGCGGCGGAAGCGCTGGCCGGGGAGGATCCGGCGGTCGCGCTGCGCGGGCGGCACCGCTGGGTGCGCGGCTTCGACGCGGTGAAGCCGGCGCCCGTCCCCGCGCCGGTACTGCGCGAGGGCGGCGTGTACCTGCTGATCGGGGGGCTGCGCGGCCGCAACGAGCTGCTCGCGGAGCACCTGATCCGCCGCTACGGCGCCCGACTGGTGCTGATGGATTCCACCCTGCCGCACCGCGGCAGCTGGGACCCCGTCGTCAAAGCGCGCCTGCCGGAGGACCCGCTGCGCCGGCAGATCGAGCGCATCCGCGCGATGGAGGCCGAGGGCGCGGAGATCCTGACCCTGCAGGTGCTCCCCAGCGAGGCGGAGCAGATGCGCGACGTGCTCCGCGAGACGGACGCCGCGTTCGGCGCGCTGCACGGCGTCGTCTTCGCCCCGCTGGCGCACGAGGAAGCGCCGCGGGAGGCGGTCGGCGAGGTGCGCGTGGCCCCGTGGGAGCGGCGGATGGGGCACCTGCTGGGCGAGCTGGCGGGCGTGCGCGCCGCGCTGGCGGACCGCGCGATGGACTTCGTGGTGGTGGAGTCGTCGCTGACGCCCGCGCTGGGCGGCGTGGGGGTGATCGAGATCGCCGCCACCCACGCCGCCGTCGATGCCTTCGCCGCGGCGACGGCGGGGGATGCGACCCCGTGGACCAGCGCCGCCTGGGACCGGTGGTTCGGCGAGGACGAGCCGGCGCAGGGGTACGGGATGGGCGCGGACGGCGCCGCCGCCGCGTTCGAGCACCTGCTGACCCTGGCCGGGGAGCCGCACGTCCTGCTTTCCACGGGGGACGTCGAGCACCGGATGGCGGCGCGCGCGGAGGATGCGCCCGCGCCGGCGATCGGCTCGTACGCGCGGCCGCACCTGGCCACCGAATACCACGCGGCCACGACCGACGTCGAGGAGGTCGTGGCGGCGATGTGGGAGGAGCTGCTGGGGATCACCCCCATCGGCATCCACGACGACTTCTTCGCGCTGGGCGGGCACTCGCTGCTGGCCACGCAGATCATCTCCCGCTGCCGCGACAGCTTCGGCCTGGAGCTGCCGCTGAAGGCGATCTTCGAGGCGCCCACCATCGCCCGATTCGCGGCGCTGGTGGAAGACGCGATCGTGGCGGAGATCGACGCGCTGACGGACGACGAGGCGCTGGAGATGGCGGGGGTGTAGCCCTCCCCCGACGACGCCTGAGAGCGCGCCACCCCCTCCCGCTAACTGCGCGGGAGGGGGGATACACGTCACACGGGCGCTGGGGCGCGGTGGTGGGGTCCAGCCGGCCCCGGCACGGGTGGATCGCGAGTAATGGGAGAGCGTGCTGCGTGGGCGGGGCGCCCCCCATCCGCGGCCCTTCCCCCACAAACTGCGTGGGGGAAGGGAGATGGAGATGCAGCCCGCAGGAGCGAGACGAAGTTCTCCCCTTTCTCCCGCGCAGCGGGGGAGAGGGGCCGGGGGAGAGGGGGCCTCCGCGGGCGGCAGGCTGCCTCCGCCGGGACGCAGTTCTCCCCCTCTCCCGCGGAGTTTGCGGGAGAGGGGGTCGGGGGGTGAGGGCCCCCCGGCCATGTCTGCGAAGTACATCCTTTAAACGCGAATAATCGAACGATGGACACGAACACCACCGCCCGCTCGCGCGACCGGCTTTCCGAAGCCAAGCGCCTGCTCCTGGAAAAGCGCATCAAGGGCCAGGCGAAGCCGGCCGCGCCCAGGAACGTCATCCGCAGGGTGGGCGGGGGGCCGGTCTACCCCATGTCGTTCGCGCAGGAGCGCCTGTGGTTCCTGGACCAGATGGAGCCGGGCAACCCGTTCTACAACGTGGCCGCGGCGGTGCTGGTGTCGGCCCGGCTCGACATCCCCACGCTGGAGCGGGCGTACACCGAGATCCTGCGCCGGCACGAGGCGCTGCGCACCGTCTTTCGCCTGGTGGACGGCGAGCCGAAGCAGATCGTGCAGCCGCCGTATCCGTTCAAGGTGGAACTGCTGGACATCCGCGGCCCCCAGGGCCAGCCCGCGCCGGAACGCGAGGTCCGCGAGACCGTAAGCCGCGAGAGCGCGCGGCCGTTCGACCTGGCCAACGGGCCGCTGGTGCGCGTGCACCTGCTCCGGGTGAGCGAGGCGGATTACGCGCTGATCGTGAACGTGCACCACATCGTCACCGACGGGTGGAGCATGCCCATCATCATGCGCGAGATGGACGAGTTCTACCACGCCATCTCGCGCGGGCTGCCGGACCCGCTGCCGCGGCTGGAGGTGCAGTACCCGGACTACAGCGTCTGGCAGCGCGAGTACCTGACCGGCGACACGCTGCGGCGGCAGGTGGAGTACTGGCGCGACCACATGGCCGGCGCGCCCACGCTCGACCTTCCCACCGACCGGCCTCGCCCGCCCGTGCTCTCGTACCGCGGCGGCATACACCGCTTCGTGTGGCCGGCGGCGCTCAGTGACCGCATCCGCGCGGTGGCGGTGGAGACGGGGTCGTCCATGAACATGGTGATCATGGCCGGCTTCTACCTGATGCTGCACCAGTACAGCGGGCAGGACGACCTGGTGGTGGGCACACTGCTGGGCAACCGCAACCGTGGCGAGCTGGAGACGATGGTGGGCTTCTTCGTCAACAGCGCCCCGGTGCGGGCGCGGGTGCGGGACCAGATGACGTTCCGCGAGCTGGTGGCGCAGGTGCGCACGGCCGTGCTGGACGCCGACGCCCACCAGGACCTGCCCTTCGACAAGATCGTGGAGGAGGTGACGACGGAGCGCGACCCCTCGCGCAGCCCGCTGTTCCAGGTGATGTACTTCCACCACACCTTCGTCAACGACGTGCACCACAAGGCGGACAGCGAGTTCCGCTCCGAGCTGAACCTGCGCGAGGTGTTCCAGGAGACGGGGGTCGCCCTGGTCGACACCAGCACCACCAAGTTCGACCTGACCTTTGCCACGGTGGAGATCGACGGCGGGCTGAGCAACATGGCGGAGTACAGCACTGACCTGTGGGACGAGGCGACGATGGCGCGGATGATGGACCACTGCCGCGTGCTGCTGGACCGCGCCGTCTCCGCCATCGACGCGCCCCTCGCCTCGCTGTCGATGGTGACGGACGCGGAGCGGGAGCGGGTGCTGGGCTGGGGCGCCAGCGAGCGCGGCGCGGACGCGGACGCGACGCTGGTCCAGCGCTTCGAGGCGCACGCCGCGCGCACCCCGGACGCATCCGCCGTGGAGTACCACGACGCGTCGTGGAGCTACGCGGAGCTGGACGCGCGCGCCAACCGCGTCTCGCGCCGGCTGCTGGCGATGGGCGTCCGCCCCGGCGACCACGTGGGGCTGGCGGCGGGGCCCTCCGCGGCGATGGTTTCCGCCCTGCTGGGCGTGCTGAAGGCGGGCGCGGCGGTGGCCCCGCTGGATCCGGAGTATCCGGCGGACCGGCTGGCGTTCATGATCGCGGACGCCGGCATCCGCGTGCTGGTCACCGACGGCGGCGCCCCGGCCGGCGTGGGGGCGGAGGGGATCGCCACCCTCGACCTGGAGCACGATGCGCAGGCCATCGCGGCCGAGGACGCGGGCGCGCCGCCGGTGCAGCCGCGGCCGGAGTCCATCGCCTACCTCACCTTCACGTCCGGCTCCACCGGCCGGCCCAAGGCGACGCTCACCCCGCACCGCTCCATCGTCCGCACGGCGGTGGATGCGGAGTGGCTGCGCGTGGGGCCGGAGGACCGGGTGGCGCAGGGGGCGGGGCTCTCGTTCGACGGCGCCATCCTGGAGCTGTGGTGGGCGCTGGGGAACGGCGGCACGCTGGTGGGCTTCGACCGCGACGTGCTGCTGGACCCGGCGGCGTACGCGCGGGCGCTGCGCGAGCGGCGCATCACCACCGCGTTCCTGACCACGCAGCTGTTCAACCGCCACCTGCGCGAGGTGCCGGACGCGCTGGCCACGCTGCGCGCCGCCGTCTTCGGCGGCGAGGCGGCGGACCCGGTGGCGGTGCGCGCGTGCCTGGCGGGCGGCCGGCCCGGGCACCTGGTGAACATCTACGGCCCCGCGGAGAACGTGATCCTGGCGACGGCGCACGACGCGGTAGAGCTGGCGGAGGACGCGCACACCGTCTCCATCGGCCGGCCGGTGGACGACACGCGCTGCTACGTGCTGGACCCGCGCGGAGGCGTGTGCGGCGTCGGCGTGCCGGGCGAGGCGTTCATCGGCGGCGGGCGCGCGTCCGCGGGCTATCACGGCCGCCCGCGCCTTACGGCGGAGCGCTTCGTCCCGGACCCGTTCTCCCCCGTCCCCGGCGCGCGGATGTACCGCACCGGCGACCAGGTGAAGTGGACGCCGGACGGGCGGCTGGAGTTCATCGCCCGCCTGGACACCCAGGTCAAGGTGCGGGGCTTTCGCATCGAGCCGGGCGAGGTGGAGGCGGCGCTGCGCGCGCACGCCGCCGTGCGCGACGCCGCGGTCGTGGTCCGTGAGGACGTCCCCGGCGACCGCCGGCTGGTGGCGTACGTCGTCGCGCGCGACGGGGCGGCGCCGGAGGCGGCGGAGCTGCGCGCGTGGCTGAAGGAGCGGCTGCCGGACTACATGGTCCCGGCGGCGTACGTCCCGCTGGACGCGATCCCGCTGAACCCCAACGGCAAGGTCGACCGCCGCGCTCTGCCCGCGCCGGAGTCCGCCGGCGCCGCGGACCAGGGCTACCACGCACCGGCCGGGCGGGTGGAGCAGGTGCTGGCGGAGCTGTGGGCCAAGGTGCTGCGGGTGGAGCGGGTGGGCGTGCACGACAATTTCTTCGCGCTGGGCGGGGACAGCATCCTGGCCATCCAGATCATCGCCCGCGCGGCGGAGCAGGGAATCAAGGTGCTGCCGCGGCAGATGTTCGTCCACCAGAGCATCGCCGAGCTGGCGCAGGTGGCCACGGCCGCGCAGCCCGTGCAGGCGGAGCAGGGCGCGGTGACCGGCCCGGTGCCGCTGATGCCCACGCAGCGCTGGTTCCTGGAGCAGGAGCAGCCGGAGCCGCACCACTGGAATATGGGTATCCTGCTGGAGTCGCCGCGGCCGCTGGACGGGGATGCGCTGCAGCGCGCGGCGGCGGCGCTGCTGGACCACCACGACGTGCTGCGGACGCGGTTCGCGCGCACGGCGCAGGGGTGGACGCAACGCATCGGCGAGCCCGGCGAGGCGCCGTCGATCGAGCGCATCGACCTCTCCGCGGTGGAGGGGGAGGCGCGCGACGCGGCGTTCGCGGAGCACGCGGCGCGGCTGCAGGCGTCGCTGGAGCTGGAGAACGGCCCCATCGTCCGCTTCGCCCTCTTCGACATGGGAGCGCGGCCCCAGCGGCTGGCGCTGCTGGTCCATCACCTGGTGGTGGACGTGGTCTCGTGGCCCATCCTGCACGCGGATCTGGAGCGCGCGTACGGGCAGGCCGCGCGCGGCGAGCCCATCTCCCTCCCCGCGAAGACGACCTCGTACCTGCGCTGGGCGGAGCGGATGGCGGT
>JAHWJJ010000164.1 GCA_019348475.1 Gemmatimonadota bacterium
GCCCCGCGCAGTTTGCGGGGCTTTCCGCAGTCGTTGCGGCGGCTTCAGCCGCTCCGCCGCGGGGGCGGCGACGTGCCCGGATCGCGGGGTCTCCGTTCCCGTCCCTGCGCGCCGCGCGGAAGGGGCCTGCGGACGGGGCCGATCCGCCTCACCGTTCGGAAGCAGGCAGCAAAGGCGCGGGCGGCCGCGAGGCGGGCTAAACCTTTGCGCCACCGCGTGACCATCCGTATATTGGCAGGGCTACCATCAAAGCGCCGAAACAACATCGCCCCACCCGCACTTGAAGGTTCTCCTCCTCGACGCGGACCGGAGCCTCGGTCGAACGCTCGAACCGGAGCTGGACGACGCGGAGCTGTTTTCCGCGCAGTCGCTCTCCGAGGGGCTGCGCATGATCGCGTCCGCAAGCTGGGACCTCATCCTGCTGGACGCCGACTTCTCCGGCGCCGGGCTGGAGATCCAGGGCCGGCTGCACGAGGACGGTGGCATGGCCCCGGTGGTGCTGCTCACCGCGCAGCCCACCATGGACCTGGCCATGGAGGCCATTCGCCAGGGGGCGCACGACGTCCTTCCCAAGCCGCTTCCCCGCGGCCGCGTGCGCGAGATCCTGCTGGGCGTGGAAGAGATCAAGCGCCTGCGCCCCCTTCCCGAGGTAACCAAGGCCACCGACGACGCCATCGTGGGCGCCAGCCCGCAGATGATGGGCGTCTTCAAGTCCATCGCCCGCGCGGCCAGCAGCGACGCCACCGTCCTCGTCCTGGGCGAGAGCGGGACGGGAAAGGAGATGGTGGCGCGCGTGCTTCACGCGCGCTCGCGCAGAAACCGCGGGCCCTTCGTGGCCATCAACTGCGCCGCCATCCCCGAGAACCTGCTGGAAAGCGAGCTCTTCGGGCATGAGAAGGGCGCCTTTACCGGCGCCATCGGCCGCCGGATCGGGCGGTTTGAGCGCGCCCACGCGGGCACGCTCTTCCTGGACGAGATCGGCGACATGTCCATGGCGCTGCAGAGCAAGATCCTGCGCGCCATCCAGGAGCGCGAGGTGGAGCGGGTGGGTGGCGGCTCCCCCGTTTCCATCGACGTTCGCATCGTGGCCGCGACCAACCGCGACCTGGCCCAGGCCGTGCGCGACGGGCGCTTTCGCGAAGACCTGTACTACCGCCTGGCCGTGGTCACGGTGCTGCTGCCGCCGCTACGCGAGCGCGGGAGCGACCTGGACCTGCTGGCCTCGCACTTCTTTGCGCACTACGCGCGCGAGCACGGCCGCCCCGTGCGCGCGGTGGCCGAGGAGGTGTTCAACGCGCTGCACCGCCACACCTGGCCCGGCAACGTGCGCCAGCTTCGCAACGCCGCCGAGCGCGCCGTGGTGATGGCGGACGGCGAGATCCTGCTGCCGCAGCACCTTCCCGCCGACATCCTGCAGCCCCCCGAGCCGCACGCCGGCAACGGCGCCGGCGCCGCGCCCGCGGAACCGCCGCTGGTGACGCTGGAGGAGATGGAGAAGCGCATGATCCGCCGCGCCCTGCGCGAAACGGGGAACAACGTTACGGTGGCGGCCGACCGGCTGGGGATTCACCGCAACACCCTGCGGCGCAAGATCACCGACTACGCGATCGAGCCCTGACGCGGTTCGGGCGTGCAGGGTGCACTCCTTTTGTGCACTCCGCCCGCGTCTGGTGCGGTGGGCGCCGGCACCCCTCCGTACGATCCGTTTGATCTCTGGCCGCTAAGTGGTTAGCTTGCAACGGTTTGGCGTGTCGGTACCGGTTCGTGGCCGCGCGGTACGCACCGTGCCTCTGGCGTGCGGCATCCTCTCCCTTCCACTGTCCTGGAGGACGTTGAATGGCCCCCATCATCCGTAAGCTGGGCTCCTCCCTCGCGCTGGCCGTGGTCTTTCTCGCGGCCGGGTGCGCCGACGCGGGCTCGCCGCTGGCCGCGCGCCAGGGTGCCCCGGCGTTCAACACGAGCGGAACTCCCGACCTGGCCGCGCTGGCCCGGTTCCATCAGAAGCCGCAGATCACCATCGCCTGGGCCAAGAAGTGGATCGGCCCCGAGGGCGGCCGGCTGGACTTCTACGGCTTCGCCATCGAAGTGCCGGCGGGCGCGGTGGACAAGGTGACGCAGTTCAGCATCAAGCTGCCGGTGGACCCCAACGGGTCCGAGCGCGTCGTGGCCGAGTTCGGCCCGCACGGCAAGCAGTTCGCGCGCCCCGTCGCCATCGAGCTCCCCTACAGCGGCACCACCATCGAGGGCTCGTCCTCGTCCACCATCGTGTGGTGGAACGGCTCCTGGGTGGACATGGGCGGCACCGTCACGGCCGACGGCCTGCGCCTGCGGACGCTCACGGACCACTTCTCCACGTACGGCACCACCGAGGAGCGCGGTGGCGGCATCGTGACGTCCGGGGGCTGAGCAGCTTACTACCAGGCAATTGTTGTGTCTCAATCCGAAGCCACCGTCGAAGACCTGCTGAACCTGCTTCCAACAGTGGAAGATCTGGAGATGCTGCGTCTTCACCTGATCGGCGTTGCCGTCCCGGATCCGGAAAGGACCTGGGACAGCTCGAGCTCCTATGCCACCGTCGATAAACGGATCCTCCGCCCGGAGGACGTGGAGCGGGCGATTGAGCAGGCCGAGCAAGCCATGGTGCAGCACGTCACGCAGCTGCACAAAGGCTTGAGCCCCGTTTTCCGGAGCTTTTTCGCCGGTGATACCGAGGCCGCCGCGCGCCATCTGATCGCATTGGGAGAGTGCCACGAGCGCACGGGCAGAGCGCTGGGTGCGCAGCAATGCTATCGGGCCGCGCTCAGCCTCTCCCTCCCTCTCCCCGATAAGGGGGCACAGATCCTTGCGCTGCGCAGGTTCGCGCGGGTCGCGCTCGCGCTCGGCGAGTTCAAGGATGCGACTGCCTTCTATGGCCGGAGCGCCGATCTCGCCCGCGACGCCGATGACCTGCGGGGCGAGGTGATTTCTCGTACGGGAGCCGGCAACGTAAGCATGTATCAGGGCCGATGGGCCGAGGCGGAAAAAGCCTATGTCGCCGCGCTCGAACTCACGGAGTCGGATGCCGCGGGAATGCTGCTTGAGCGGGGGCAGCTGTTCAACAACCTGGGCAACGTCAGCACCCGCACGGGGCGGCTGCCGATGGCCGACGAGTGGCTGAACAAAGCGCTGGAGCTCTGGACGAAAGTGGAGTCCCCCGTAGATCTGGCGGTGTGCTACACCAACCTCGGGCATCTGCGGGAGGAGCAGGGCCGGTCCATGGACGCGCGGTCGTCGTACACGGCGGGCCTGGAACTGCCGATCCCGTCGTCCATCAAGGCAATCCTGGCGGCAGATTCGGCAGACGTGTGCCTGTCACAGGGATACGTGTCCGAGGCAGAAGAACTCGCGCGCATGGCCGAGGAACACGCCATCACCTCCCGCTCGCCCTATACGCTCGGACACGTGTACGCGCACCTTGGCAATCTGGCGCGTGCCAAGGGCGATGAGGACGGCTTCACCTTCTACGAAAAGGCTCTCCAGATCGCGCGCGAAAAGGGCTACCCGTCGCTGGAAGCTGAAACGCTGGTGGATTACGCCGAACTCCGGCGGCACAACGGCGGAGCCGAGGAAGCCATCGCGTACCTGGAGCGTGCCCGGGAACTGTTCGTGGAACTCGGATCGGTTCAGGAGCTTGCAACCGCCGAGCGAGCGCTCGCAGAATTGCGGGCCGAAGCCGCGCCCCCGGTCGAGCCGGTGCCGGACGCCCCGCTGGCCGCGGCGGGAGATTAGTCCCCCACACCTCGCGCCTTCGGTGCGTTGCGGAGCGCGGGGTGGGCAGCCGCGCTTGAGGACCGGCGCCTGAGCCCCCTGCCGTTCCCGGAGACTGGCTCCGCCCCCTCTGGCGGAGCCGGACGGGATGCGTTACATTCCCTCTACAGCCATCATTCCACGGTTCCCCTCTGAAACAGACCCTATGATTCGCAAGCTCGTCGCGATTGCCCTGCTCGCAACCCTGGCCGGATGCGGCGGCAGCATCACCGCGGCGGACGACGATGCGAACCGGGGCGGCGGAATCGCCACCAGCGGCGGCTGAAGCTGCGGGTGGAGCGCGTGTGCGGCCCGGACCTGAAACAGGGTCCGGGCCGCTTCGCGTTTGGCGCCGGGGGCGCATTTGGCGAGGCTCCCTCAACGGGCTCCGCCCGCGTTTTCCCACGGACGCGGACCCGGCCCGAACATTGCCCGTCCGGCGCGGTACAACCCACGCTCCACATACACGGCGCCCCGCTGCGCGCGCGGGTGAAAACGACGACGAGGCAAGCACTTGAGCCGTACGCGCATCCCTCCCTGCTTTCGCCTTGCGGCGCCGGCCCTCGCGGCCGCGCTGGCGCTGGCGGGCGCCGGGCCCGCGGGGGCGCAGGCGGGGGAGGGCGCGTGCCGCGACGGGGCCGTCACCGAGATCTTCGTCGACAACCGCTCGGTCTTCGACGTGGGGGGCGACGAGCTGGACGCGCGCTTCAACTGGGCGTACCGCTCCGCCAACCGCATGCACGTGCGCACGCGCGAGGCGGTCATCCGCCGCGAGCTGCTGTTTCGCGAGGGCGACTGCTACGCGCCCGCCCTGCTCAAGGACTCCGAACGCATTCTGCGCAGCCTTTCGTTCATCGCCGACGCCGACGTATTCGCCGTGCGGCAGCCGGACGGCAGCCAGCACGTGGTGGTGGAGACCCGCGACGAGTGGTCCATGCGGGTGGAGCCGCAGTGGGACAGTGACCAGGGCGGCCTGCAGCTCACCGGGGTGGGAGTGCGCGAGGACAACCTGCTGGGCACGGGCCAGCACGTGAGCGCGTACGTGAAGGAGTCGCAGGGCGAGCGCGTCTACGGCGCGGCCGTGGGGACGCGGCAGCTGCTGGGCACCCGCCTGGACGCGGAGCTCGGCGTCGCAAAAACGCCCGTGGGCGTGTCGGTGGTGCAGCGGCTGGCCTACCCGTTTCGCGGCGAGGCCGGCCGCTGGGCGTTCCGGCAGGAGATCGAGCACCTGGAGCGCAACTTCGTCATCTTTGTCCCCGACGAGGACGGCGCGGTGCGCAGGCGCTACTTCGAGGAGGCCCGCCGGTCGTTCGACGTGGGCACGGTGATGCGGCTGGGGCGGCGCGGCCAGCTCACCCTGTTCGGCGTGGCGGTGGCGGGCGAGTGGACCGAGTACCCGCGCGACTACCTGTCCACCGACGGCGGCGGCGACCAGCCCGCCGTGCGGCAGATGGTTCCGGGCGACCCGGAGCCGGTGCTCACCGGCCTCGACACCATCTCCAGCGTGCGCGTGGTGTTCCTGGCGGGACAGCGCAACGTATGGTTCGAGCGGCGGCGCGCGCTGGACGCGGTGCGGGGCACGGAAGACGTGCGGCTGGGCGTGGAGGCGGAGGCCGGCATCGGGCGCAGCCTGCAGGCGTTCTCGGACGACGACGACCTGCTGCTGGACCTGGGCTTCTCCCTCGCCGCGGCGCCGCTGCACGGGGTGCTGGCCGGCTTCAGCGCGCGTGGCGAGGGGCGGCGCGTGTACGGCGCCGAGCGCGGATCGCTGGAGTGGCGCAACCTGTTCGGGCAGGCCGACGCGTGGGCGTACTGGCGCCCCTCGGAGGAGTCGCGGCACACCTTCGTGGCGGCCGCTACGGCGGTGGGCGGCTGGCGCACCATGGTGCCCTTCCAGCTGACGATGGGGAACCGCGCCGGGGTGCGGGGGCTGCCCACCCACGCCTGGCCCGGCGAGCGGCGGCTGGTGGCTTCCCTGGAGCACCGGATGTACCTGGGATGGCCGTACCCGCGGCTGTTCGACCTGGGGACCGCGGCGTTCGTGGACGCGGGAAAGATGTGGGCGGGGGGGGATGCGTTCGGGATGAACTCGCCCGTGGAAGCAAGCGTGGGGGTGGGGCTGCGCGCCGCGTTCCCACCGGGGTCGCGGCGCACCTACCGCATGGACGTGGCGGTGCCGGTGACGGACGCGCTCTCCACCCGCAACGTGGTGTTCACCTTTGGCATTGGTCAGGCGATCGGCCGTGGCCGCCGGGACGATCCCCAGCTTCGCCGCAGCAGCCGCCGCGCGCTCTCCGCATCGCTGTTCAGCTTTCCCAACTGACGCCGGCGAAGTCCCAGCCGGAGCGAATTCATTCGCGCGTGGAGGGCCGGGGGAGGCGGGGCCCTCAAGCCGCAGCTCGAGCTCGGCCGCGCGCCAGCGAATTCTCCCTTCCCCCGCGCAGTTTGTGGGGGAGGGGCCGGGGATGGGGGGCGCTCTGCGGACCGCTCCGTCTCCGCCTCGCGCCATCGAAGTTCTCGCCTCTCCGCGTGGACCGAACGGCGAGGCCCGGGGAGGGGCCGATCCCATCAGCCTTGACTTGCCGGCCGCGCGGCACGAACCTTCGGGAGTGCTAGATCCTTAGCAAAACGCCACCCCTCCCCCTCCCGATGGCCACCAAACCCGCTGCAACCGACCTGAGCCGCCGCGAACGGCAGATCATGGACGTGGTCTACCGCGTCGGCAAGGCCAGCGTGAGCGATGTCCTGGAGCGCATTCCGGACCCGCCCAGCTACAGCGCCGTGCGCGCGCTGATGCGCATCCTGGAAGAGAAGGGGCACCTGCGCCACGAGCAGGACGGCCCGCGCTACCTGTACCTGCCCATGGTGCCGCGCGAGTCGGCGCGCACCAACGCGCTCACCCACATGGTGCGGACCTTCTTCGGCGGCAGCACCGAAGCCGCCGTCGCCGCGCTGCTGGACCCCGACAACCACCGGCTCTCCGACGCCGAGCTGAGCCGCATCAGCAACCTCATCGAGCAGGCGCGCCTCCAGGGGAGGTAAACATGGACCTGCCGCTTCCCTCGTCCGCGGCCGCGCCCTGGCTGGCCCCGGCCCTCTGGCTGGTGGCCCGCGGAACGCTGCTGCTGGTGGCCGCCGCGTTCGCCGCGCTGGCGCTTCGGCGCGGCTCGCCCGCGGCGCGGCACATGGTGTGGGTGCTGGCGCTGGGCGCCATGCTGGACCTTCCCGCGGCGTCGCTGCTGACGCCGGAGTGGGAGCTCTCGTTCGTCCGCGTGGTTTCTCTGGACGGGCCGGCGGGCGCGGCGGCGGCGGGGGGCGCGGCCGGCGGTCCCGGCGCGATCGCCTGGAGCACGCTGGTGCTGATGGCGTGGGCGGCGGGGGCCGCGGCCACGCTGGCGCGCTACGGGCTGGCCATGGTGGCCGTCCGCGTGGTGGCGCGCCGGGCGCGGCGCATCACCGGCGGAGAGTGGATGGAGCGGCTGCAGGCCGCTGCCCGCGAGTTGGGCGTGCGCGAGCGGGTGCGCCTGCTGCGCGCCCCCGGCGCCGCCATGCCGATGACCTGGGGGATCCTGCACCCCGCCGTCCTGGTGCCCGCGGACGCGGACGGGTGGACGGCGGAGCGCAAGCGCGTGGTGCTGCTGCACGAGCTGGCGCACGTGGCGCGGCGCGACTGCCTGTGGCAGACGCTGGCCAGCCTGTGCTGCGCGGCGTACTGGTTTCACCCCGGCGTGTGGTGGGCGGCGCGGCGGATGCGCATCGAGCGCGAGCAGGCGTGCGACGACCGCGTGCTGCGCGCGGGGACGCGCACGGCCGAGTACGCGGGGCACCTGCTGGAGGTCGCCCGCTCCTTTCAGCCACGCCCGCTGGCCGCCGCCGCCGCGGTGGCCATGGCGCGCCGCTCGCAGCTGGAGGGCCGGGTGCTGGCGGTGCTGGAAACCGCGCGCGACCGCGGCTCCGTCCCCGGGCGCGCGGCGCTGGTGGCGGGCGGGATCGCGGCGGTGGCGCTGTTCCCGCTGGCGGCCGCCTCCCCCGGCGGCTTTCCCGACGCCGGGAATGCCCCCCAGCCCCTGCAGGCCGCGTCCGCCACGCCTCCGCCGCCGCGGCTGGAGTGGACGGTGGACGCCGAGCCGTCCGTGGACCCCGGGTCCGTGAGCGTCCCGCTGCCCAACGGGGAGCTGAGCCTGAACGTGCGGGTGCAGGCCGAGCCCGCTCCCGCCCCGCCGCAGCTTCCCGCCCCTGCGCGCTTTCCCAACTTCGGCCCGCCGGACGAGCCGGCGCTCCACGCGCTCATCCGCCTGACGGAGGACCGCGACCCCGAGGTGCGCCGCAGCGCGGTGGCGGCGCTGGGGCAGATGGACGGCGGCCTGGTGATCGGCTCGCTGGTGCGCTCCATGGGCGACACCGACGCGCGCGTCCGCAGCGCCGCGGCGCTGGCCCTGGGGGAGTACGCGGACCGCCGGAGCGCCGCCCGCGCCGCCCCCAGGGGGTGCGAGGGACCGGAGTGCGAGCCGCGCCCGCGCGTTCCCACCGGCTCCGCGGCCCCCGCGCCGCGCCCGCGCAACGCCCGCACCGACATGGACCTGAGCGGGGGCGGGGGCGGCGGCCCCATGGACCCCGGGCTGCGCATCCTGGGCGGGCTGATGGAGGAAGACACGCTGGCGCAGCGCAAGCTGAGCCCCGGCGGCCACGGCGGCTAGATCATCGTGATCCCAAATCCTCCAGTCTGCTGTGCAGCCTGCCAGAAGGATCACGCGAAGGACGCGGAGGAAGGGCGTGAGGACGCGGAGAACGGATTGAGCTCTCCGCGTCCTCTCCCTATCTCCTCCGGGTCCTCCGCGTGAATTCAGGTTCGGTCGCGGTGCACACGAAGTTGTGGGATTCGGTATGATACCGGATTGCGGAGGCTCGTTCTGGAATCGCGCCGGAGACTGGTCGGCGCGGTGATGGCCCCGGCCTCGGCGCGTCCGCGGCCACGCGCACCGAGACCGCGGTGTCCAGGGCTGTGCCGCTCATCCGCACGGCGCCGTCAAAGCCGTCGCTGGAAACGCGGGCAGTGCTGGATGGACGCGGTGCGACGGCCGGAGGCGGACCGGATGGGATCGGCAGGATGCAGGCGTCCCCTGGGAAAGCGGATGCTGCCGGCGAGGGGACGGGATCCGCGTTTTTTGGGTGGGCAGGGATCGAG
>JAHWJJ010000499.1 GCA_019348475.1 Gemmatimonadota bacterium
CCGCCGGCGGCCTGCACCTGCTCCACCAGGTCCGCCACGCACCCCTTGACCTCCAGCTCGCTGCGCTGCGCACGCGGGTCGCGGACGAAGACGGTGGCCACCAGCGCGACGGGGAGCACGGGGATCACGCGCCCCACCTCCGCCATCAGCGCGCCGCCCAGCCGCGCCACCGCCTCCTGGCGCCGCTCGCGGTCCAGCGCGCGGAAATCGACCCCCTCCTGCGCGCACCAGCGGCGCATGGACACCGGCGTACCGAAGTTCACGCAGGCGTAGCCGAAGCGGTGCCAGCGGCTGCGCGCCATCAGCAGCAGGTTGCGGCCGAGAAAGCGGAAGGTGTTCCCCAACGCGCGCACCGCCCCGCCCGGCGGACGCCGGCCATGGCCGGCGTCCAGCAGCAGCGTACGGTCTTCCAGGGTGCGGTCGTAGTTGATGCCCACGGGGACGAAGACCAGGTCGCGCTCGCCGCCGGGGTCGAAGCCGCGCAGCATGTAGTCCAGCAGCCCCAGTTTGGGCGCGCGCAGCGCCCCGTCGCGCGACAGGCCACCCTCCGGGTACACGGCCTGGGTGACGCCCGCGGCGGTCGCCATGGCTACGTAGCGCTCCAGCACGCGCCGGTACAGGTCGTCGTCGCTGCGGCGGCGGATGAAGTAGGCGCCCATGCTGCGGATGAGCTGCTGCAGCGGCCACACGCGCGCCCACTCGCCCACGGCGTAGCTGAGCGCGGCGCGGTGGGCGGCCAGGTACGCCACCAGCACGTAGTCCATGTTGCTGCGGTGGTTCATCACGAACACCACCGTGCTGCCGCGCTCGATGCGGGACAGCCCCTCCTCGTCGCTCCACCCCAGGCGAACGCGGTACAGCAGCCGCGCCAGCCGCCGCGCCAGCGCGTAGCCCAGCCGAAAGTACAGGTAGGCGTTGAAGGCGGGGACGATCTCGCGCGCGTAGCGTTCGGCCCGGGCGGTTGCCACGTCCAGGGGCACGCCGTGCTGGTTGGCGTGCTCGCCCACCGCGCGCACCACGACCGGGTCCGACATCAGCCGATCCACCAGCACCTGCCGGCGCGCCATCCGGAAGGGCTGAATCTGGATGGGGAGCTTGCGGTTCACCTCCTCCACCACGCGCAGGGTGCGCTGCCGGATGAACCAGCGCACGCTGGGCACCATCAGCCGGTCCAGCAGGCACACTGAGGCCAGCAGCACCAGCGCGGCGAACTGCCAGGTGGGAAGCGTGATGCTGCCGTCCATTCGCGGGGCGGAAGGAGAGGGAGAGGACCGCGGGTGCTCCCAATCTACACGCGGCGGGCCGACGATCCAGCAAACCGGCCTTCTCGTCGATTCGTGTCCCAGCCGAGCCGAAATAAAACGAGGCGGACCGCCTGCCGCGATCCGCCTCGCCGATTCCGTGGAGCAGAAACCGTCCTTCTCGACCTGCACAGCCCAGACGCGACGCCTCAGCCGGGGGTGGGCGACGCGCCCAGCTTCTCCAGCACGCGCAGCGCGATCAGCCCCTCCAGCAGTCCCTTGCTGCGGCACTGGCTGGCGAGCGCGTTGGCGCCGTCGTTGTTGCGCGCGTACGCCTGCACCTGGCTTTCCAGCCTGGACGTGGACGGCGTTGCGCCCGGCTGGACGGTGGTGCGGACGGTGAGGTGGATGGTGTAGGTCGCCGCGACTTCGGTGCCGAACTGGCCGCGTCCGCAGTCCACAAAGCGCGTGGCCGGCTCGCCGAACATGCGGCGCGTAAAGCTGACGGACGGGGTGCTGACCGTGCGCATGGCCGCGTCCGCGTTCGCCTGGACGCCAAGCTCGCGGTAGACGTCGGGGAGCACCTGCCACACGCGGTCCACCGGCGCGGTGATGTCGTGGGTCAGCAGGCGCGATTCGGCGCTGGTGCTCACGTGAATGGCGTCGCCGGTGTTGATCACCTGCGTGGGCACCTCGTTGGCCCCATCCGAGCCCGGCGCGCCAGCCGTGGCGCAGGCGGAGAGGGCGAGCAGGCCGGCGGCTACGATCAGGCGCATGGCTTCGTCGTGGGGCGGGGGTGGGTGCGGCGTGCCTGTCGCCGTCAAAACTAGCGCCGCCGCGCGGCGAGAGCCAGCGGCGAGAGCCGCCGCAGCGGCGGCGGAACGGCAGCCGCGTCGCGCTTCGCGCGGACCCCTCACCCCCGGCCCTCTCCCGCAAACCGCGCGCGGGAGGGGGTGACGCGAGGGCAACCCGCGGGCGCCCGAAGTGCACGTTTCGCGGGATAATGCCTCGCCGTTACATTCCGTGCATTGCTCGTTCGGCGTGTGCGGACACATACTTGCGAGGGGTTTTCGTTACACGGCGGCGCCCGTGTCTCAAACGTTCCGGCGCCGTTACAAACCACCCGCCGCTCCCCTCGCATGCGCGCACAGGAAAAGACCGAACCGGCCAGTGCCACGCCCACGGCTCGCACCCGGCGCCGCCCGCCCCTGCGCGCGGTACCCGCCGTCGACGCCCTGCTGCCGCGGGCGGTACGGCCGCAGCCGGTGCCGCCGGAGGCGCCGCTGGACCACCCCTCGCTCTACTTCAACCGCGAGCTGGGGCTGCTGGACTTCAAC
>JAHWJJ010000165.1 GCA_019348475.1 Gemmatimonadota bacterium
GTCGGCGCGGCGGACGGATGACCCGCCGGGCCGCATGCGCGGGCCCGCCGCGAAGCCGGCAACGGTGGAGGGACCTCGTGTGTCTCTCATCGTGCGTGTGCGAGCCTGAGCGAGCGGAGAAGGCCTGCTCGGAGCGACGCCCAGGGCTGGGACGCCGCGTCGACTTGCCGGGCTGGGCGGTGACACGATCTACATCTCACGCGTAAGGCGAATGCGCGATACCGAGCTGGCGGGCGAGGAGCGGGGCGGGGGAGGGGTGCGCAGGCTGGTGGTGGCCCTGGTGCTGGTGGGGATGATGGGGCTGGGCGGCGAACTGGTGCTGCTGGAGCACACGGAATCCGTGTGGCAGTGGGTGCCGCTGCCCGTGCTCGCCTTTGGCTTTGCAACGGGCGTGGCGCTGCTCCTTCGCCCCGCCGTCGCCACCGTGCGCGCCTTCCAGCTGGCGATGGCGTTGTTCGTCGTCGCGGGGGTGCTGGGCGTGTACCTTCACTTCGCGGGGAACATCGAGTTCGAGCGGGAGATGGACCAGGCGCTGCGCGGTGTGGCGTTGACCTGGGCGGCGGCGCGCGGCGCCACCCCCGCGCTGGCGCCCGGCGCGCTGGCCCACCTGGGGCTGCTGGGGCTGGCGTGCACCTACCGGCATCCGGCGCTGCGCCGGGAGCCGGCACCACGCGGCGCAGGGGGCGCCGCACCTATCCATACGGAGACCAGATGAATCGACCGATCCTTGCCCTGATCCTTTGCTCCCTCGCCGCCGCCTGCGGAGGCGACGCCGAGCCGGAGGCGGGCCAGTCCTCCGCCACCACCATCGGCCCCGCGGCAGGGGATTCGCCCGCGGCCGCCGTCGCCGCGCCGGAGGCCGCGCCCGCCGCCACGGGGTTCATCGACCCTAACACCGCCTCGCGCGAGGAGCTGCTGACGGTGCCGGGGATCACGCCGGAGCTGGCGGACGCGGTGATCGCCGGCCGGCCGTACCAGGACATGCGCGGCGTGAACGCCCGGCTCACGGGCCTCAGCGAGCAGCAGCGCGATTCCGTCTACACGCGCCTGTGGAAGCCGCTGGACCTGAACACCGCCACGGCCGAGGAGATCGAGCTGATCCCCGGCGTGGGCGGCCGCATGCGGCACGAGTTCGAGGAGTACCGCCCCTACCGCGCGATCGAGCAGTTCCGCCGCGAAATCGGCAAGTACGTGGACCCCGCCGAGGTCGCGCGCCTGGAGCGCTACGTGGTGATCACTTCGTGATCCCCCACTCCCACTGCTTCAGACCGGCGGCGCCGATGAACCGATCGGAGCGATGATCTGCGACGAGTAGATTCAGCCGTATGAAGAAGACCCGGCGAGGAAGCGGATTCCTCGCCGGGTCTTCTGTCGTGGGTGCGATCCGCTGCGTCCGGATCAGCCGTTGGAGCGGGTCGAGCGGCCCACGTCACGGCTGGCCCAGGGGTCCGAGCGCATCCACGTCCGGTCCAGCGGCGAGAACAGGAACACCAGGCCGCCGCCGCTGATCTTGGGGAGCAGCTCCCGGGCGCGTCCCTGCTCCATGGCAGGGCACCCCTCGCTGCGGCCGGCGCGGCTGGCGGTCACGTACGGCGCGCCGTGTGCCACCACGCCTCGGACGCGGGCCGCGCTGTTGTAGCTCCCCGACAGCCCCTGCAGGCGCAGTCCCACCGAGGTGTATCGCTTGCCGCCCGCCTTGCCGCTGAAGCCGTACGTCTCCTGCGCCAGGTAGAGGCCCAGCGAGGTGGCGTTGCTCCCCTGGCGGTTGCTGAAGCGGGTGGGCTTGCTCTCGCTGGGCGAGGCGGAGCCGCGGCCGTGCGCCACGGTAAAGGGCCCGTCCACCACCGTCAGCTTTTCCATGTCGAACACGTAGCCGCGCGGAGTGGTGTTCCCCAGGCCGTAGTCCACGTAGTACAGGTACGGCTTCTTCACCTTGTGCGGGTTGGCCGCCTTGTAGTTGTAGTACGCCTGGAACGCCATCCGCAGGGCGTTGGGATCGCTCTGGCGGTGAACGCTCTTGCCCAGCGTCTCCAGCGCCGTCTGCACCCGGGCCTTCTCCACCGCGCTCTCCACGCCCACACCGTCCAGCACGGCGCGCGCGGTCCGCAGCACCGGGCGCCCCGGGGCAGGGGCCGCGGCCGCATGCGCGGCGGGGTTGCTCTCGGCCCGGTAGGTTCCGTTCGCCAGCGCGCCGCTGGCGCCCACGAACGCGGCGGCGGCGGCGAGCATCAGCAGGTTGTCGTTACGCATCGCTGACCTCGTTGTCGTCGTCGAGCGCCACCGAAGCGGCCGGCGCACAAACGTATGTTTTATCTGGTGGAAACGAACGCTCCCGCAGCGATTGAACGGTACGGGAGCGCGCTTTTCTGTCAAGGTATTCGGGTGACACGGCCGGGGCCGGTTTGAAGCACGATACCGGGTGTATCGGTGGGTGGCATCCCCGCGGGTTCAGCGATGTTCGCTTTCACGAGCTTCGCATCGGCCGCGGGATCAGTCCCCTGCTTCAATGGAGTCGGCTCAAACGTAAGCCCCCGCCGTGTCGATCAAGTGCTACCAATCTAACCGACAGTTAACTGTATGTCAAGTGGCAGGTTACGAGGACTCGAGGCATGTGAAAGGGGGACAAGGGGACAGGGGGACAGGGGACAGGGGGACAAGCGGACACGGCGGTCATGCGAGGGGTGCGCCGGGCGTTGTAGTGATTATGTTGCGCTCTCCGCCCCGCCGGTCGCCCGACCCGCTCCCTGGAGCTCCAATGATCCGTTCCGTCGTGATCGCGTTCGTTTTCGTTCCGCTGTGCGCCGCGTCCGCCGGCGCGCAGGCGGTGGAGGCTGGGGCGGCGTCGGAGGTGGTCAGCTCGGCGTCGGCGGAACGCGCCGTATCCGCCGACCTGGCGACCGTCACGCTCCGCTTCTCCCGCACGGGCCTTACGCCGTCCGCGGCGGGACGCGCGCTGGCGCTCAAGGCGGACAGCATCCGCGCGGCGCTGGCCGTGCTCGGCATTCCGCGCGACTCGGTGGTGAACGGCAGCCGCTGGTACTGGTGGCGCGGCCGGGTGGAGCTGGTGGAGACGGAGGGCCGCCGCGAGGACGTCTACCAGACGGACGCGAACGGCAACCGCCATCTGGTGCGCCAGATCGTGCACCGCGACACGTCATACCGCATGCACGAGCAGCTGGAGGTGCGCATCCGCGACGTGTCGCGCGTGGGCCGGGTGATCGATGCGGCGCTGGCGGTGGGGATCACCGACATCGGCGAGGTGGCGTTCTCCGCGACCAACACCGAGGCCGCGCAGCGCGAGGCCATTCGCATGGCCACGGAGCGCGCCCGCGCCCGCGCGGAGGTGATCGCGGCGGCGGGCGGTGGCCGGCTGGGGCGAACGCTGCGCCTGAGCACCGAGGGCGGCGGGGAGGCGGTGCGGCACGTGCCGTATTTGGGCCTCACCACGCTGAGTGCCCAGGAGGCGGGGCCCGGCACGGGCGCAACCGTCGTCGTCGCGCCCGTGCTCAAGGTGACCGCCACCGTCCACGGGCGCTGGGTATTCGTCCAGACGCCGTGAAGGTGCCGGCGCCACGGCCGCGGGGATCGGTCCATCCATCGGCGGGCACAGCCTGGCCGAAATCCGCCTTCCAGCGCGGCTTCTTGCGGCGAACGGACGACCTGGGATGACGTCCATCAACCTGCACGAGCTCGTCGGCGAGCCGCAGGCCATCGAGCTGGCGCTCGCGGCGGGGGCGGACCCCAACCAGACGGACGCGGCGGGCAACACGCCCCTGCACGCCTGCGCCTGGCCGGGAAACCTGGCGGCCGCGCGCCTGCTGCTGGCGTACGGGGCGGATGCCGGCGCGCGCAATCGCCGCGGCGTTCCCGTTCTGCACGAGGCGGTGCGGCGCGGGCGGCCGGAGATGGCGATGCTCCTGGCCCGCGCCGGCGCCGCGACCGGGGACCACGCCGACGACGACGGCTCCACGCCCCTGCACTGGGCCGCGAAGGCGGGATGGACGGACTTCGCGCGCTTTCTCCTGGCCCGGGGCGCCGCCATCGATGCGCCTGACAGGTCCGGGCGCACGCCGCTGCAATGGGTGCTGCTGCGGGACGACGGCCGGTCGGAGGCCCACCGCGACACGATTCGCCTGCTGCTCTCCAGCGGGGCCTCGCACCCCGTGGAGACGGCGGTCACGCGCGGCGGCGCGGAGCACGTGCGCGCCTGGCTTTCGCGCGGAACGCCGCCGGACGCGCGCGCGGCCGACGGGGGCAGCCTGCTGGCCCTGGCGGCGGAGAAGGGCGATACGGAGGTGCTCGGGGCGCTGCTGCAGGCCGGGGCCCGCCCGGACGGGGCCCCGTTCGACGCGCGGTCGCCGCTGCTGCGGGCGGTCCGCGCCGGGCGCGTGGACAGCGCGCGGCTGCTGCTGGCCGCCGGCGCCGACCCGGAGCGCGGCGAGGGGCCGGTGCTCCCCCTGGACGCGCTGGTGGACCGGCTGTACCCCGCGTGGAAGCCGGACGAATCCGGTGCCCTGCTGCTCGCGCACGGCGCGCGGCCCACGCCGCAGTGGGCCGTGATCCAGGACGATCCGGCCGTGCTCCGGGCGGCGCTGGCGGCCGGATGGGACGTGAACCGGGCGGGATCCGGCGGGGTGACGGCGCTGCTGCTCGCCACCCGCGCCAACCGCCCGGCGATCGCGCAGGCGCTGCTGCAGGCCGGCGCGGACCCGGCAATCGCCGATGTCCACGGCCAGACGCCCCTGCACGCGGCGGCCGAGGCGTGCGAGGGGCGCCCGCGGATCGCGGAGCTGCTGCTCGCCGCAGGGGCGGACCCCAACGCGGTGGACGGCGAGGGTTGCACCCCGCTGCACGTGGCGCTGGAGCTGCTCTGGTCGTTCTGCGTGAACCAGGAGATCGTGCGCATCCTGCTCGCGGGGGGTGCGGACCCCGGCGTGCGCGACCACCGCGGCCGCACGCCGCTGGAGGTGAACGCGGGCGCGGACCTGCACCACGACGTCAACGGCGACCCCGAAGAGACGTATGGGCGCATGCGCGCCGCGGTCGCGGCCGTGTCGCGGATGCTGGAGGAGGCCGCCGCCGCGCCGCGGGCGGGCCGCCCGTTCGGAGCGCCGCCTCCGCCGGGGGGTCCCGAGTAACCGCAAGGCGGCGGCAATCCGTCAGCAGGCGACCGACGGCTTCGACCTCGAATCCCCCCCGTCGCAGCTTTGCGCCCGGTCCTTGCAACTGCGCCGGCCAGCCGCTTCCCCCCTGACCGCGAACGCTGGAGGCCCGATGGCACTGTTCGACGCACCTGCCCAGGAAGTGCAGTTCCAGGCCCGCCGCGCCGAGCGGGAGGCGGGGCCCTGGGTGCAGCGGCTGGCCCGGCTGGGGTACGCGGCCAAGGGCGTGGTCTACATCATCATCGGCGGCCTGGCGGCGCAAGCGGCGTTCAGCCCGGCAGAGGACATCGAGGGCTCGCAGGGGGCGATGGCGTCCATCCTTCGCCAGCCGCACGGCAAGGTGCTGCTGGGGATCGTCGCCCTGGGGCTGGCGGGGTACGTCCTGTGGCGCGCGGTGCAGGCGATTCGCGACCCGGAGCACAAGGGGGGCGGCCTCAAGGGCACCGCGACGCGCATCGGCTACGCGATCAGCGCGGTGCTGCACGCGGGGCTCACGCTGGAGGCCGTGCGGCTGCTGCGCGGCGGCGCCGGCGGCGGCGGGGGGAACGGCGCCCAGCACTGGACGGCGATGGTGATGGAGAAGCCGTTCGGGCGCATTGCAGTGGGGGTGGCGGGGGCGGGGATCCTGGCGTTCGGCATCTATGAGCTGGTGAAGGCGTACAGGGGGGCTGACCTGGACAAGCGGCTCGCCCTGCAGGGCTCCGGCGTGGCCACCCGCCGGCGCGTGGTGGCGCTGGCGCGCGCGGGGATGGCGGCGCGCGGCGTGGTGTTCGGGATCATCGGCTGGCTGGTGATCCAGGCGGCGCGCCAGTTCGAGGCGGCCCAGGCGCAGGGGCTGCAGGGCGCGCTCGTCACCCTGCGGCAGCAGTCGTACGGCGCCTATCTGCTCGGCGCGGTGGCGCTGGGGCTGATCGCGTACGGCCTGTTCCAGCTGGTGAAGGCCCGCTTCCGCGTCATCCGCGCGACGTAAGTGCGCGCGGATGAGGCCGCTCCCGCGCGCGCGGGAGCGGCCGTCCATCCCTCCGCGCGGCATCCCCAAAACGACGACATTTCAGGCCGTAGACGCGCACCGGGCGCCGCTCGTACAATAGGCGACGATTGTCGCGCCCGTGTTGGGCCGCCCCGTGCACCCCCTCCGCGTCTGCCATGCCGAGCCCGCCACACCGCGGCCGGGCCGAGCTGCCGGCCAGTCCGGTGGATCTCGCCTACCCGCTCGCCGTTCCCGACGCCGCGGTGCTGGGCGCCGTCATCCTGCACGAAACGCCGGAGGGATTCGCGCTTCACGTCTTTCGCGCGCTGCGGCTTGCGTTCGCCTGGGCCGCCGGGCCCCAGGCGTCCGGCGCCGTTTTCGATGCGGAAGACCTGGACGGGTGGGAGGCCGACGTACTCCGCGCCGGGGAAACCGACGAGGCGCTCTGGGCGCCGGTCTGCGTGATCGCCGGCGAGCTGGCGCGGCCCGCGGAGGTGGATGCCGAGCGCCTGGCCCACGCCTGCCTGGCCGTGACGGACTGGGCGCTGGGATGCGATGCCCACGGCACGGCGATCCTGTTTGCCGAGGCCGCGGCCGTCGTGTGGCCCACCAACGCGCGGATCGCGTGGATCGTGGGCAAGCTGCACCGCGCCAGGCTTCAGCTGGGGCGTGCGGAGAGCTGGCTTCGCCGCGCCAGCCGCGTCGCCGTGTGGACCGGCGACTGGGAGCTGCAGGCGCAGGCCGTCAACAGCCTGGGCAACCTGAAGGTGCACCTCGGCGACTTCGCCGGCGGCCGGGCGCTGCTCCTGAAGGCCGCGCGAATCGCGAAACGCAAGCGGCTGCGGGAGCGCCAGGCAAAGGTGCTGCATGACCTCATGGCGGTGTCGATTTACTCCGGCCGCTTCGATGAAGCCGAGAGCTACGCAAAGCAGTCGTTCGCGGCCTACGGCCCCGATCATGCCGACCTGGTGAACCTGGCCTTCGACGTCGCGAACCTGTGGCTGCAACAGGGCCAGTTCTCACGCGCGCTCCTCGTCCTGCAGGCGCTCCATGCGCGGGTCGCCGACGCTGACCGGCAACTCCGCGTTCTCGCGAGCACTGCGCGTGCTGCCGGCGTGATGCGTGACGCAGAGACGTTCCATGAAGCCTGGACCGGAGCGTGGGCGCTGATCGACAGCGGCGGCGTCAGCCACTTGCGAGCTGCCGCACCCCTGGAACTGGGGCTGGGGGCGCTCAATCTCGGCTTGTGGGACTACGCCGAGCTGGCGCTCACGACCTCGCGCGACGCGGCGCAGGACTTACGCGAGGGTGATACGCTGGCCCGAGCGGAATCTGCGCTGGACCACCTTGCCCGGCGGCAGGCAGCCGACCGCACTACCCGGCCCGGAGCCACCCACCGACTTCGTACTGGGGATCTCGCGGCGCAGTTGGTCCGGTCGCTTAGCGTCCGGCCGGCGGGCACCCACGGCGCCACGTCCTGACGGGCTGAACGGCGCGCCTACGTGCCGGATCCGATCAGGATGCCGCCTGACGTGTCTTCGGTGGATACGTCGGACGGGGCAGCCGGCGGCGTGCTGTCGTTCCGGACCTGTACGGACGTGCCGCGGTGCACTCCGGGGGGTGGCTGCGTGGGATCTGGCCCATTGCACCCGGTGACGAGAACTCCGGTAAACGCGAGCAGGAACGCGATTCGGGGCATCTGGGCCTCTGCGGGAGCGTGTAATCAACGCCGGGCGCCCAAAGCTCGTTTGTGTCCTGTCCACTTGCAACACGTAAACAGCCTGAAATGACCTGCGCGCCGCGCGACCTGCTCCTCCTCGAGGGAGAGTTTCCGGAGTTCCCCGGGGATCTGGAGCGGTACGCGGTGCGGCCGCTCCCGGGGTGGGCGGCCCTCCGGGAGCGGGTACGGAGCGCGGCACCGCGCAGCATCGTCCTACTCCGCGCCGGGGGTGGTGAGCGAGACGCGGACGCCGTCCGCGAGTTGATCCGCGACACACCCTCGGTCCCCGTGGTTGCGGCCGTTCCTTTCGCCCGGGCGAGCGCTGCACAGCTGCGCGAGCTGCTCCACGCCGGGGTTTCCGAGATCGCGAACGCGGACGGCCGCGCGACGCTCCCGGCGCTTCTCCCCTCACTGCGGCAGGCGCACGCCCGCCCACTGAAGCGGCGCCTGGAGGAGCGGATGCCCGTGTGGGTGCCGGAGGACGCCCGCACGCTGATCCGTGCGGCTGCGGAAACGGTGGTGGACGGGGGCGGGAGGGAGGCGTTCGCGGCCATCTTTGGCGTGTACGTGCGCACCGTGGCCGCCCGGTGCACGGAAGCCGGACTTCCGCCGCCCCGCCGGCTGCTCGGGTGGATTCGCGTGCTGCTGGCAATCTCGCTGCTGGAAGAGGCGCACCGCACTGTGCTGAACGTTGCGCTCGCCTGCGGCTACACCGACAACAGCTCGCTCAAGCGCGCCGTCGAAAACTTCGCCGGGCCGGCGGCGCCCATCGCGGTGCGGCAGCATACCTTCGCGGGCGCGTTCGACGCCTTCGCGGCCGAACTGCGGCGGCTGCGGCACGCCGGCAGGGGGCGCGGACGTTCCGCGCGCGTGATGGAGTGATGGAGTGATGGAGTGACGGAGACGGGGCGCCGGGTTCCAGCGCCGGCGCCCGCCACGCAGGGCGGAGTAGATTCGTCGGTCGGCGCCCCGCAGATCCACCACGCGCCGGCGCCCAACCTCCCCCAGGGGTTTTTGGGGGAGGTGCGAGCATAAGCGAGCGGAGGGGGC
>JAHWJJ010000166.1 GCA_019348475.1 Gemmatimonadota bacterium
GAACAGGTAGCGGGAGTCGTCCGCCGCCGCGTCACGACGGGTGCCCACGTACTGCGTGGCCGAGCGCGAGCGCGAAAGTGAGGGGCTCAGCGAGAGCGACAGCCGGCTGGAGGAGCGCACGTTCACGTACGGGCCCGCCCGCAGGCGGTAGCCGTCCGTCTGGTCGTCCACTCCCCAGTTCGCGTTCATTCCCCCGGACACCCGCTTGCGCGAGTCGGACCACAGGCCGGTCCACCCGCCCCACCCGCCGGGCGTGCGCAGCGCCGGGCCGCCGCGCAGCGACCGCGGGCCCAGCCCCCCCATGGACCGCTCCACGCCGGCGTACCCGCCCCACAGGCTGGTGAAGTTGATGCTGCCGTTGAGGTTGGCGCCGGTAAAGGTGCGCTCGCCTCCCGTGGTCCACCCGCTGTAAAGGTTCCATCCCAGGTCGGCGCGGCGGACCGCTCCCTTCGGCTGGAACTGGAACCAGCGCCCGTACGCCGCCGCCTCCACCTTGTCGGCCTCGCGCAGGTAGCCCAGCTCGTTCACCTCGAAGCCCGGTGACCGGTACAGCGCCAGCACGCCGCCGCGGTAGCGCTGGCCGCCGATCTTGCCCAGGTGAAGGCTGGCGGCGCTCCCCGTGAGCGAGGTGGCGTCGGCCACGAAATCCAGGTGCCCCGCGTCCGGCCGCTGATAGTACCGCTGCGGCTGCCGCTGCAGGCGCCGGATGGCCAGGGTGTCGCCCCGCACCGTGCTCCCCAGCGCGTACCCCGACACCTCCCACGCGTCGCCCGCGCCGAAGCGGTGGCGAAGGTCCACCCCGCCCGCTACGGACGAGGAGGGGAGCACCAGGAGGGCCGGGTCGTCGTCCAGGAACCGGTGGGTCGCGGTGAGCACCGCGCCCACGGCGCTGCGCCCCTGGCGCAGGTCGCGGCGGACGCGGGCCATCGCGTAGTTGGCCATCGGCTCGCTCACCACCGACTCCACCCGCCCCGTCGCCGCGTCCAGGTAGCGCGTGCGCTCTTGCGCCGTCACCGCGTCCAGCACGCCCACCGACCAGCCGGCCACCTTCCCCGTCAGCTTGGCCGCGCCCAGGATGGTGGTCTGCTGGGGCGCGTCCACGTACGGCCGGGCCTCGCTGGTGGAAAGCCCCCGCTGCGGCTGCCGGCCGATGCGGCGCGAGTAGAAGAGCGACTCGCTGTTGTCGTCGCCCAGCCCCACGCCGAACTGAAAGATGTCGCCGCCCTCCACGAAGAAGGGGCGCTTCTCGGAGAAAAAGCTCTCGAACGCCGACAGGTTCACCTCCGACGGGTCCGCCTCCACCTGCCCGAAGTCGGGGTTGATGGTGGCCGTGAGCGTAAGGCCGCCGGCCAGCCCGTACTTGAGGTCCGCCCCCATGGAGGCGTAGGGGGCCGTTGCGCTGTAGAACGGGTCCGCCGCCGCGCCGGGCTCGCGCGTGACGCTGGCAACGGTGTAGGGAAGCAGCTCCAGCCGCCGCGGCGACCGCAGCCCCGCCAGCCCCGTCAGTGTCCCGAAGCGCGAGGCGAACCCCGGCTCGCTGGGGGGCATGGGCGCCCACACGGTCCGCTCCTCGCGGCGGGCCACCTCGCGGCCGAACTGCACCCCCCAGCTCTGCTCCCCCGCCCTCGGCTTGAAGCGCAGCTGGCTCAGGGGGATGCGGAACTCCGCCGTCCACCCCGCCGAGTCCATGCGGGTGGCCACGTCCCACACGGCGTCCCAGCCGGTGTCCTCGTTGCCGTCGTTGAAGTGGAAGGCGTCCTGCTTTACCCCCCGCGGGGTGACGGAGAAGCGGTAGGCGCTGCGGCGGTCGTGGTAGCTGTCCAGCAGCACGTGCATCCAGTCGCTGTAGATGCGGCTGGCGTCGCGCCGCCCCAGCTGCGCCGCGATGGAATCCGGCGCGGGGTCGTACGCGCGCATGGCCACGTACACGGCGCCGTCGTCGTACACCACGCGCGCCTCGGTCCGCTCAGTCGCCGGCTCGCCCGCGCGGGGCTGCACCTGCACGAACCCCGTGGCGGCGGCGGCCCGGGCCCACGCCGCGTCGTCCAGGCGGCCGTCCAGGACGGGCGCCGCCTCGCCGGGGGCAAGGCGGTGCGCGGCCAGGGTCTTCGGGGGGGTAGAATCTGCCGGGGCCGCGAGCGCGGCCCCCAGAAGAACGATCTCGGTGAACATCGGTCCGAGCAGGGTAGGGGTGAGAAAGAATGCTCGATCCGCTACGCGCTCACCTGCGGCGGAGTTTCACGTCGCCGCTGAAGGTGGTGATGCGGACGGTGGGCCCGCCGCGGCCGATGGTGACGCGCCGGTCGCCGCCGACCGACTCGCGCCCGTCGCCGAAGTCCGAGCGCAGCCCGCCGCTGAAGGTGGAGACCTGCACCTGGGCGCCGGACCCGGCCGGCAGGCGCAGCTCCACGTCGCCGCCGTGGCTTTCCAGCGCCAGCGCGCCGCCCAGCGTGCCGGCCACCACGATCCCGCCGGCCACGCTCTCCACGTTGCCGCGCAGCCCCGTGCCGTTCACGATCACGTTGCCGCTCACCGCCTCGATCTGCACCCGTCCCGTGGCGTTGGCCACCCGCACGGGGCCGCTGACGGAGTTGACCTGCACCTCGCCCATGGTCCCCAGCAGGTCCACGGGCCCGCTCAGCGCCTCGATCTGCGCCCGCTGCCGGACGTCGGCGTTCACCCGCACGGGGCCGCTCAGCGCGGTCACGTTCAGCGTCTCCGCGCGTCCGTCGATGGTGACGGGGCCGCTGTGGGCCACCACCTGCACCCGGCGCGAGTTCCCCTGCACCGTCACCGGCCCGCTCTGGCTGACGGCCTCCAGGGACCCGGTGATCCCGGTCACGCTCACCGGGGCCGAGGTCGCCACGATCTCAACGGTGCTCCCGGCGGGGACGCGCACCTCCAGGTTGGCGGGACCGCCCCGGCCCCCCCGGCGGCTCGCGACGCGCACCTCCAGGGTGCGCCCGCCGCCGTCCAGGCGCACGGCGTCGTCGGCCTGCGCAAGGGTCCCCGTCACCTGCACCTCGTTACGCGCCCACCCCGTCACCCGCAGCGAGCCGCGGTTCAGCTGAATCTCTACCCTGCCGGTGGGCGACGCGTCGTGGCGGGCATTCACCTGCCGCTGGGCGTCGGCCGGCGCGGCCAGCAGAAGCGCCGCGGCCGCCACTCCCAGGGTGCGAATGTGTGTCATGGCTCCGTTTATCCTCTCAGGCGCGGGCGCGGCTCACAGGGAGACCGCGCGCCGCAGCACGTTCAGCTTGGAGTGGTACGCGTCGGAGAGCATGCGCGTGAGCTCCGCGCTGTTGGGGTCGGCGGCCAGCGCCGCCCGAGACTCTTCGATGGCCTGGTCGATGATGCGCAGGTTGGCCTGGATGGTGGCCGCCGTCTGCGGGGCCATGCGGCCGCGCTGCGTCCGCAGCACGGGTTCCAGCTCGGCGATGGCCTTTTCGAAGTCCTGCTCCGCGGGCCGGAAGGCGGCCAGCGCGGTGGGCGTGCCGCCCGAGGCCGCCGCCGGGGGCTGCGCCTGCTGGGCGGCGATCGGCGCCGGCGCCGGCGCCGGGTCCGCGCCGCGCCCGGACAGCTGCAGCGTCATCAGCGACGTGGTAACCACCAGGGCGATGGACGCGGCGGCCAGCATCCACCAGGGAAGCGGCCGGGCCGGGCGCGGCCCGATCACCCGCACCTCGATTGCGGGGTCCTCCGCCTCCCGCGGCAGCGAGTCGCGGGGCTGCAGCCGCGGCGCGATGGCCTGCCACAGGTCGCGCCCGGGCGCCACCTCGTCGGAAAGCGCGGCGGCCTGGTCCAGCAGCGCCCGCAGCGACTGCTCTTCGGCCCGGCATCCCTCGCACCCCATCAGGTGCCGCCGGACGTCGCGCTCGTCGCGGGGCGGCAGGTCGCCGCCCACGAAGTCGTCCAGCAGGTCCAGAATCCGTTCGTGTGTCATCGTCCCAGTGCCTCCCTGAGCAGCCGGCGCGCGCGATGCAGCTGCGCCTTGCTGGTACCTACGGCCGAGCCCTGCATCTCGGCGATCTCTTCGTGCTTGTAGCCTTCCACGTCGTGAAGGACGAACACCGTCCGCGCCCCGGGGGGGAGCGTGGCGATGGCCCGCTCCAGGTCCATGGCGGTGCCGGGGTCCGACGCCCGTGCGGACGGCGTTTCGTACTTCTCCGGCTGGTCCGTGGCGAACACCCGGTGCACGCGGACCGACTCGGACCGGCGGTCGCCCAGCACCACGTTGACGGCCAGGCGGTGCAGCCAGGTGGAAAACGCGCTGCGCCCCTGGAACCCGGCCAGCTTTTCCCACGCGCGAACGAACACGTCCTGCGTGAGCTCCTCCGCGCGCCCGGCGTCGCCGGACAGGCGCAGGCAGAGGGCGTAGATGCGCCCGACGTTGTCGCGGTACAGCTGCTCGAACGCCGCCGTGTCACCCTGCTGAGCCCGCCGGACGGTGAGGTCCACGGCCCTCACCTCCGCTGCGGGTGGGGTTTCAGACAGCATGGGTGCCGCCATCGAGCCATGTGCGTTCGGGGAGCATCGCGTTTCCGTGCCTATGACGCGGGCTGTGCCCCAAAGGTTTGAACTGCCTTTTCGCCGCGTGCGGAGCGCGGGTGCGGGAAGGGTGCATGGGAGGGTAACGCAAAGGGTTGCTGCGCGGGACGAAGGACGTGGGCGGGGGGTGAGGGTGGCCCTCACCTCCCGGCCCCCTCCCCGCGAATTGGGAGAGGGGGAAGAAAGGAAAACGCCGACGGCAACAGCCGCCGCTTCGCGGCGCCCCGTCGCGCACAGTGCGCGGGCGAGCGGGAGAATCGATCGCGCTCCGGACGGGGTCGATCAATCGAAAAGCCGGGAGGTCAGGGCGTCGCCGGCAGGGGCCGGTCCCAGAGCACGCGGCGGGTGCGCCAGCCGAGCAGAACGGAGACGACCACCAGCGAGACGACCAGCCCCAGCCACACGCCCTGCGCGCCCATGGCGGTGTGGAAGCCCAGCAGGTAGGCCACGGGGGCGCCGATCACCCAGTAGCCCAGCACCGTCATCCACATGGGAACGCGGGTGTCGGCGGCGCCGCGCAGGGCGCACAGGCCGGCCACCTGCGCCCCGTCGAACACCTGGAAGGCGGCGGCCATCACCATCAGCCCCAGCCCCACCTGGATGATGGCCGGATCGTCCGTGTACAGCCCCAGCAGCCAGCGCGGCGCGGCGAGAAACACCAGCGCGCACAGGGCCATGAAGGCGGTCACCAGCAGGTACGTGGACAGGACGGCCCGGTGCACGCCGCGCGGGCTTCGCGCGCCCACGTGCTGGCCCACGCGGATGGAACCCGCCAGGCTGGTTCCCAGCGCGACCATGAACGTGGCCGAGGCGATGTTGATGGTGACCTGGTGCGCGGCCTGGGCCACGGGGCTCAGCCACCCCATCATCACCACCGCGAAGGCGAACACCCCTACCTCCGCCAGCAGCTGCACGCCGATGGGCGCGCCGATCACCGCCATCCGCCGCAGCCGCGCCGCCACGGGCGCCAGCCGTACCCCCACGGCCAGGTCGCGGCGGCGCAGGATGTAGATCACCATCGCCGCGAACATGGACCAGCGGACCAGGGTGGTGGACCACCCCGCGCCCACCAGCCCGCCGGGGGGCACGGCCAGGGTGCCCGCCACGGGCACGCGCACTTCGAAGCCGTAGATGAGCAGGTAGTTGCCCGCGACGTTGACCGCGACGCCCAGAAAGGTCATCAGCATCGCCGGGCGGGTGAGGCTCATCCCGTCCAGGTACTGCCGGAACGCCATGAACAGCATCATGGGGAGCACCCCCCATGCGATGGCCGCCAGGTAACCCCCCGCCAGCTGCGACACCCCCTGCGGCTGCGCCAGCGCCCGCGCGATCGGCAGGCCAAAGAAGCACACCAGGGTCATGGGCACGGCCAGGATCGCCGCCAGCCACACCCCCTGCACCAGCACGCGCCGGCACTCCGCCCGGTCGCCCGCGCCGAACGCCTGGCTCACCAGCGGCGACATCCCCAGCAGGGTGCCGGTGCACACCATCAGCAGCGCCATGAAGATGGCGTTGCCCAGCCCCGCGGCCGCCAGCGCGTGCGCGCCCAGCGGGCCCACCATGATGGTGTCGGTGGTGTTCATGGCGATGCCGCCCAGCTGGCTCACCACGATGGGGCCGGCCACGCGCACCAGCGCGCGCGTCTCGTGCAGAAACAGCAGCGACCGGCGCCTGCGTCCGGGACGCGCGTCCGGCGGCGTGGCGCGACGCGGCCGCGGCGGGGCAAGGGTGTGCATCCGATCCACCTGAAAAGACCAGAAAGATAACGCAGCGTACGAAGTTGCGGCACCCGCACGGGCTGGAGCGTAAAGGCAGGCGCTTCGCCGATTCGGGTGCCTGAGCCCGTGCCAGGCGATCTCCGTCAGCCCGTTCCGGCGCGGCGCCTGCTTGGGATGACAGCCGCGCACTCCCCGCTTCGGACCTCCCCCGCCCTCGCGGGCGCGCCGGTCAGATCCGCGATCAAACAGGAACGGGGCCCCGCGATCCGCGAGGCCCCGTTCGCGTCCCCGGGTGGGGGACGGCGCGTCCGTCAGTTTCGCTCCGGCGCCCGCACGGGGGCGGGAATGCTGAGCAGCTTGGGATCGGACGCGGAGATCAGGGCCTCTGCAAAGTCCTGTCGCTCTTCGATCTGGTTCAGGCGGCCGTCGATGCTGGACAGCACGTCGTGGATGCGCGCCAGGTCCGCCTCGGGCGTGGGCCGCAGCCTGGCCTGCGTGACGGCGTCCAGGTAGCTGCCCAGCCGCTTCGAAATCGGACGCAGGATGAGCACTCCCCCGGTGGTGAGGATCAGCGTCATCATCACGAGCATGGGGGCGATCGCCTCGATCATCATACACGTCTCTCCTGGTGTCCGGCGTCGCGCGAACGGGTGCCGGCCCGTGCCTACGCCGTCGTGGCCGGGCGAGTTTCACCCGGCCTTTCATCCCGCGATCCCGGCGCGCCCCGCCGGGCTGCCGCCGCGCGCCCGGGCCTGCGTCCGGCCAGCGCGGGAATGCGCAGCGCCATCAGCAGCGCGAACACGGCGGCGAAGATCAGGGGTTCGCGCAGGTCGCTCTTCACCAGCCAGATGAAGTGCAGCACCCCGAGCCCCGCCGCAAGATAAACCATCCGGTGGAGTTTCTGCCACCTTTTCCCCATCCGCCGTATCCACCCCTTCGTGGAGGTGACCGCCAGGGGGACCAGCAGGAGGAAGGCCGTGAAGCCCACGGTCACGTACGGACGCTCCACCACGTCCTCCACGATGTACGTCCACGCGAACCCCTGGTCCACCAGGTAGGTGGACAGGTGCAGGCAGACGTACAGGAAGGCGCAGAGGCCGAGCGTGCGCCGCGCGGGGGCCAGCCAGTTCCACCCGGTGAGCCTGCGGAGGGGGGACACGGCCAGCGTGCACATCAGCAGCAGCAGGGCGGCGAAGCCCGTGCGCAGGGTGACGTACTCGATGGGGTCCGCGCCCAGCCCGCCGGTGAACGCGCCCGCGACCAGCAGGATCAGCGGCACCAGTCCGCCAAGCCACGCGGCGGGGCGGATCCACCGGGCGGCCTTCGCCTGCCACGCGGACGCCATCAGAAGTTGCGCCGCAGGTCCATGCCGCTGTACAGGCTGGCGACCTCGGGGTAGCCGTTGAACATGAGCGTGGGGCGCCGGCGGAACTCGCCGATGCGGCGCTCGCGGGCCTGGCTCCACCGGGGGTGGTCCACCTGGGGGTTGACGTTGGCGTAGAAGCCGTATTCCCGCGGCGCGGACACGTTCCACGCGGTGCGCGGCTGCGTGTCGGTAAAGCGGATGCGGACGATGGACTTGATGGACTTGAACCCGTACTTCCATGGGACCACCAGCCGGATCGGCGCCCCGTTCTGCTCCGGCATCGGCCGCCCGTACAGGCCGGTGGCGAGCAGGGCCAGCGGGTGCATGGCCTCGTCCATCCGCAGCCCCTCCACGTACGGCCAGTCCAGGATGGGCCGGCGCTGCCCCGGCATCTGCGCGGGGTCGTGCAGCGTGGTGAACTCCACGAAGCGGGCGCCGGCCCGCGGGCGGGCGCGGTTCACCACCTCGCGCAGGGGAATGCCGCGCCACGGGATCACCATCGACCACGCCTCGACGCAGCGCAGGCGGTAGGTGCGGTCCACCTGCTGCGTGCCGCGCACGAACTCTTCGAAGCCGTAGCGCCCGGGGCGGTCGCACAGGCCGTCCACCACCACGGTCCAGGGCCGCGTCCGCAGCAGGCGCGGCGCGTTGCGGGCCGGGTCGCGCTTGTCGGTGCCGAACTCGTAGAAGTTGTTGTAGCCGGTCACGTCCTCCAGCGGCGTAAGCTCGTCGCGCTGCGGCGCGGGCGCGCCGCCCTCCTCCGCCGCCCCGTCCGCGGTGTCGCACGCGGCCACGGCGGGAACGGCGCCCGCCGCCAGCGCCAGCGCCGACGCGCCGATGAAGTCGCGGCGGCTGAGGTACAGCCGCTCGGGGGTGATCTGCGAGGAAGCGATCTCCGGCTTTCGGATCAGCATTGCACACCTTTGTACTGCGAGGGGCCGGGTCGCCCGGCTGCCTTGGACAAACCTAAAACGCCACGGGCGCGGGAAGGTTCCGGGTGGGTCCCCCACCGCCCGGCAATCTGCCGCCGGGAGAGGGGGAGAACTTCGAGCGCGTGAGGCGGATCGAGCGGCTCGCCGAGCCCCCCACCCCCGGTCCTTGCCTACAAACCGGTGGGGGAAGGGAGAACTTCGCTCGTACGAGGCGAAGGTCGAGATGGTTGAACTTCGGCTTGTGGATTACACCCTGCTCCACACCACCCCTCTTCCGGGGTTGGGGGAGGGGTCGCCAGCCGTCGCGAGGAACGAGCGAAAGGCCTGGC
>JAHWJJ010000167.1 GCA_019348475.1 Gemmatimonadota bacterium
GGCGCCGAGAGCCTGCGCGGAGGGCGCGCCCGGCGGATCGACGACGTGCGCCACGATGCGCTCCGCCAGCGAGGCGGCCTCGCGGGCCACGGCGTCCGACGGGTCTTCGCCGTCGGGCGGAAGGAGCGCGGCCAGCGCGGCGCCCTCGCTGGCGGTGGCCAGCACGCGCACGGCGTGGGCGGTCTGCGGCGCCAGCGCGATCAGCCGCGCGCCGGCGGGGAGCGTGCGTCGGGGGCGGGTCACGGCGGATGCGGTCATGGACGGCCCGGGTACGGGTGAACGGGCGTAAACGCCGTCCATCTCGTATTGCAATATCTTCGCCATCCATTCGGGAAACGGATGCGCCCCGAAGCGGCCCCGGCGCCATGCCCATCATACCGAATCCCACAGTCCTGTATACCGCGACCGAACGAACACTTCACGCGGGGCAAAAGAGAGGAGGCGGAGAGCTCGTCCCATTCTCCGCGTCCCCTATCCCCTTCCTCCGCGTCCTCCGCGTGATGCTTTGGGGGTCTGCACAGGAGACCGGAGGATTTGGTATCGATCCTCGCAACGAAAAAACGGCCGCCGCGAGCATTCTCGCGGCGGCCGGTCCCTCATCGTCGGGTCTCGCCCCGTCAGGAGGGGATCACCAGGCGCTGGCCGGGGCGGATGCGGCTGCCGCTGCCCAGCCCGTTGGCGGACTGCACCCTCTTGACCGTGGTGTCGTAGCGGCGCGCGATGGTCCACAGCGACTCGCCGCGGCGCACGGTGTGGCGGCGCATGGCGGCCAGGCGGCGCTGCTCGTCGCGGCGTTCCTGCACGGCCTTTTCGGCGGCGCGCTTCTGCACGCCCGCGAAGTTGGCGGCGTACTGCGGCGTACGGCCGCGGGGCACGCGCACGGCGTAGTCGCTCTTGCCCGGCGGGGTGACGGCCCGCACCAGGTGCGGGTTCAGGCGCTTGAGCTCCTGCTCGCTCACGCCCACGGCCTCGGCCACCAGGGCCAGGCGGGTGCCGGCGGGCACCTGCACCTCGTCGCTTTCCAGCGGCATCCAGCGCTGCACCCCGCCCAGGCCGTACTTGTGCGGCTCCTTCCCGATGAGCGCGGCGGCCACCATCAGCGGCACGTACTCGCGGGTTTCGCTGGGCAGGCGGCCGCGGATGCGCCAGAAGTCGTCGTCCGCGCCCTTTTCGCTCCCCGTCACCTGCCGCATCACCCGGGCAACGCGGCCCTCGCCGGAGTTGTACGCGGCGGCGGCCAGGTACCACGAGCCGAACTGGCCGTGCAGGTCCTGCAGGTAGCGGAGCGCGGCGTCGGTGGACTTTTCCGGGTGCTTCCGCTCGTCGACGTAGGCGTCCACGCGAAGGCCGTAGCGCTGGCCCGTCTCTTCGATGAACTGCCACAGCCCCACGGCCTGGGCGTGCGAGCGCGCGGTGGGGTTGAACCCCGACTCGATCATGGAAAGGTACAGCAGGTCCTCGGGCATGCCCCGCTCGCGCAGCTTGGCGCGGATCATCCCCTCGTACCGGCCGCTGCGCTTGAGGTACAGCGCCATGCGGTCCTGCTGCCGCTCGGTAAAGATGCCGATGAAGCGCTCCACGGGCGCGTTGCGCACGACGGGAATGTCCCACGTGGCGTCGCTGACCGCCGCGCTGGCCTCGCGGACGATCCCCGCGGCGGCGGTGGAAACAGGTGCATTGTCCCGGACTTCACCCCCGGCGGCGGTGGCGCCGAGGACGGCGCCCAGCAGCACGGCGATGGGAAACGCGGACCTGAATTCCATGCGACCTCCTGTGGCAAGCGCGGGATGACGTGTCCTGCGATGTTTCTGGAGTGCGCGGCGGCTGCCGCGCGCCGATCCGCGGGCCGGGACCCTTGGGGGCCGGCCGCCGGAGCGGAAAAAGATGTTTCGTGAGTCCCCTAAGCTAAACCATATCAACGGGTTAGTCAACCCATGGGGACGGAACGGATCCTCGTAGGATGATCCCCGCGCACCGCCGCGGCCCTTGAAGCGGGAATTCGGGGTTCTTGGTAACGAGGTGATGAGGCTGGAGATCGAGCTGCGCGCCGAGCGCCCCCCATCCCCGGCCCTTCCCCCACAAACTGCGTGGGGGGAGGGAGAACTCGATGCGCGGGGGTGAGGTCGAGATGTGCGCCGAGGGGCCCTTTCCCCGGCCGCTCGCCGCTCGTTTCTAGTGGATAGGGGAGAACTTCGATGCGTGAGGCTGGAGATCGAGCTGCCCCGAGCGTCCCCCATCCCCGGCCCTTCCCCCACAAACGGCGTGGGGGAAGGGAGAATTCGATCGCGCGAGGGTGAGGTCGACATGTGCGCCGAGGGACCCCTTCCCCGGCCGCTCGCCGCGTTTCTAGTGGATAGGGGAGAACTTCGATGCGTGAGGCTGGAGATCGAGCGGCGCCGAGCGCCCCACATCCCCGGCCCTTCCCCCACCAACTGCGTGGGGGAAGGGAGAATTCGAGCGCGCGGAAGGTTTTGTAGCTGTAGCGAGGGGTGCCCCTTCTCCCGCGTTGTTTGCGGGAGAGGGGCCGGGGGTGAGGGGTCCGCGCGCAGCGCGACGCCGTTGCCGTTGCCCGTTGCCGTTCCCGCAGTTGAAGCCCCGCGCAGTTGGCGGGGCTTTCCGCGGTTGTTGCGGCGGCTTCAGCCGCTCCCGCGGGCCGGGTCGCCGGGGTCGCCGCGGTGCCGGCGCCGCGCGCGCGCCAGCATGGACCCGTACACCGCGGCGTTCACGACCACCACCCCCGCGCCGATGCCGAACTGCAGCCCCCGCGTCAGCCCCCGCGGGTACAGCACCGACACCACGTAGTGCTCGATGAACCCGCCCTGGTAGCCGGCCTGCCCGCCGCGCCGGCGAAGGTCGTTCTCCAGCGGGGTGAGCGGGCAGATCCATCCGGCGAACATGATGAGCGCGCCCCAGACGGCGCAGGGCACGTGCACCCACGCCAGCCGGCGCCAGCGCAGCACCAGCAGCCCGCCCAGGCCGGCAAACAGCGCAAAGGCCAGGTGGACGACCAGCACCAGGTCGGCCAGCGTGCGATAGGTCAACGCTGCCTCCGCTGCGGATGCACGCACGGGTTCGGCGGCGGATCATCCCGCATCCGCGCCGCCGATCCGGCGAGGACGTAGTGCTTCTGCAGGATCACGGACATTGTCCCCTCCACTGCCGGCGTTCGATCGATCATCCGCCCCGATTGCGTCCGACGCAGAAAACAGGCGCGCCGGGACGGAAGGCATCCCGTCCCGGCGCGCCGCCGATCATCCACCTCAGGCTCAGGCCTTTGCCGCTTCCGCGGAGGCGGCGGCGGGTGCCGTGGTGCGCAGCTCGCGGCGGATGATCTTGCCGATGGGGCTCTTGGGCAGGTCTTCGCGGAACTCCACCTGCCGCGGCACCTTGTACCCGGCCAGCGACTCGCGGCAGTGCGCGACGACCGATTCCGCCGTGAGCGCAGGGTCCTTCTTGACCACGAACGCCTTTACCGCCTCGCCCGAGTGCTCGTCGGGAACGCCGATCACGGCCGCCTCGCGCACGCCCGGGTGGTTGGCCAGGCAATCCTCCACCTCGTTGGGGTACACGTTGAAGCCGCTCACCAGGATCATGTCCTTTTTCCGGTCCACGATCTTGAAGTACCCCTCCTCGTCCATCTGCGCCACGTCGCCCGTGTACAGCCAGCCGTCGCGCAGCACCTTGGCCGTCTCGTCGGGGCGGTTCCAGTAGCCCATCATCACCTGGGGGCCCTTGCACGCCAGCTCGCCGGGCTGCCCCACGCCCACCTCCGCGCCGGAATCGTCCACCAGCTTTACGTCGGTGGAGGGGAACGGGATGCCGATGGTCCCCTCCTTTACCCGGTCCACCGGGTTGAAGCTCACCACCGGCGAGGCCTCGGTCAGGCCGTAGCCCTCGACGACGGGCGTGCCCACCACCTCCTTCCACTTGCGCGCCACCGCGCCGTGCAGCGCCATTCCGCCGGCCACGGACAGCTTCAGGCTCCGGGGCGGGTTCTTCTGGAACCACTCCTCGTTGGCCAGCGCGTTGAACAGCGTGTTGACCCCCGAGAACCAGGTGACCGGGTACTTCTCGAACGCCTTCTGCAGGTTCTGGGGCGGGCGGGGACTGGGGATGAGCACGTTGTGCCCGCCGATCTGGTAGAAGAGCAGCAGGTTCACGGTGTACGCGAAGATGTGGTACAGCGGCAGCGCCGTAAGGATGGACTCCTCGCCCTCCTTGAGCAGCGCGCGGTTCATGGAGAGCATCTGCGCCACGTTCCCCAGCAGGTTGCCGTGCGAGAGCATGGCGCCCTTGCTCACGCCCGTGGTGCCGCCCGTGTACTGCAGCGCCGCCAGCGTGTCCAGCCCCACGCCTTCCACGTACGCCTTCACGTCCGTCCCGCCGGCGATGCGCTCGCGTCCCGCCTTGAGCGCGTCCTGCAGCGGCGTGTGGGGGACCGTGACCGCGGGAAGTTGCTTCTTGACGTACTTGAGCACCGTCCGGATGACGAACGCCGGCACCGCCGGGAACCACTCGGTAATGCGCACGGTGACGACCGTCTCCACCTTCGTCTTGGGGAGCACCGCGGGAAGGCGGTCGGCGAACAGGTCGCTGATCACCAGCACCCGCGCTTCGCTGTCGTTGAACTGGTGGATCATCTCGGGGGGCGTGTACAGCGGGTTGGTGCTCACGGCCACGCACCCCGCCTTCAGCACGCCGAACAGCACCACCGGGTACGACAGCGAGTTGGGCATCTGGATGGCCACGCGGTCGCCCGCGTTCAGCTTCAGCGTCCCGCGCAGGTACGCCGCGAACTCGTCCGACATGCGGTCCACCTGCTCGTACGTCAGCGAGCCCGCCATGCCGTTGGGCATCACCTGCGTGAACGCCGTCTTCTGCGCGTACTGCGCGGAGAGGCGGCGCACCATGTCGGGCAGGTGCTCGAAGGCGATGGGGGCCATCTCGGCCTGGCTGCCGGGCGAGTAGTGCGAAGCCCAGGGACGGTCCGTCATAGGTGCATCCTCCTGGCGGAGCAGGGTGGGGCGGATCAGGGGCGTTGGTCCACAGGTTACACGCGTTCGCCGCGCCGCGCCAGACGCGCGTCGTACAGAGTTCCTGCCGCTGCGGGCTGGAATTCGGGGGCGGGAGGGATGGAGTGAAACGGCGAACAGTCGCCGCTCCGCGGGCGCTCCCCGGCCCTCCCCCGCGAACTGCGCGGGGGAGGGAGAACCCGAATCGCCGCTGCAATCCGTGTTTGCGAAGAAGGCGCGCCGCCGCCACGTCCCATTCAGGAGAGCGGGCCAGGAGGGATCGGCTACTCGCCGACGGGTGCGGCCAGCAGCTTGGGCGCGGGGGCCATCAGCGTGCGCGGGTTTGCGTAGGCGCGCTCCTGCAGCTCCGGGATGGTGGCGCCGGCCACCAGGAACTTGCCCGCGCCCTCCACCAGCCGCCGCCGCAGCAGCTCCGCCTGCTCGGGCGAGATCTGCCCCTGCTGCGCGGCCTCGCGCAGACGGTCCAGCACCGGCAGGCTCTCCGCCGCCTGGCGGTAGCGCTGCGCCGCCGGCAGCTCGCGGTAGAAGACGACGCGGTCCCAGAGGGAAAGCACCAGTCCGCGCACGGCCGCGATCACCGGCGCCGCGCCCATCAGCTCGAAGGTCTTGTCGCTCCCCGAATCGCAGGCAATGACGGACAGGCCGCCGGGCGCCGCGCCCTCCAGCACCGCGCAGGCGCCGTAGATCAGGTCCAGGCTGTCCAGCAGCGTCGCCAGGCGGGTGGGGGTGCTGAACCGGCGGGGGGATTCGATCACCTGCACCGTCAGCACGTCGGCGCCGGACTGCACGTCGCCGCGGCGGGCGGCGTCCACGCTGGGAATGCCGGCCTGCGCCAGCAGGGCGCTGATGCGCGGCAGGTACTGCGTGGCGAAGCGCACCCGCTCGGCGTACGCGAACGCCTCCTGCGCGCGGTTCTCCGCCGCGATCAGCAACGACCAGGTATCGGCGTGCTCCAGTGGCGTGATCCCCAGCTGCTCGGCCAGCAGGCGGGCGGGGCGGGTAAACCGGCTGCCCAGCAGCCCGTAGTCGCGCAGCGCGGAGAGCAGGCGGGTCAGCAGCTCGCCCGGCACCGGCTCGCGGCGGTAGCCCAGCCGCGCCACCTCCACCAGCGGCAGCTCCAGCCCGCTCTCCACGAGCGCGCGGCTCACCTGCTCCACGCCGCTGATCAGATCCGCCTTGCGCATGGTCTCCCCGGGGGATCGGGGGGATGGGCCTGCCGAGCTAGACGCCCGCCCCACCCCCGGCAAGCGCGGCGGCATCCGCGGAAGCTCCGGCCGGAGGGGTGGCAGATTATCTGCGATTCGTGCGCCCGCGCCGTCGCTGTCCATCACCCGTGCCCGTTCCTTCCCAGGCCCCGCCCGTGAAGCGCTTCGCCGCCCTGTACGCCGAGCTGGACGAGACCACCAGGACCGGCGAAAAGGTCGACGCCCTCGCCGCGTACTTCGCGCACACGCCGCCGGAGGACGCGGCGTGGGCGGTGCACTTTCTCAGCGGCCGCCGGCCCAGGCGGCTGGTGCCCGCGCGCAAGCTGGCGGCGTGGGCCATGGAGGCGGCGGACGTTCCCGAGTGGCTGTTCGCCGAGTGCTACGAGTCCGTGGGCGACCTGGCGGAAACCATCTCGCTGCTGCTGCCGGACTCCGACGCCTCCAGCGACCGGCCGCTGCGGCACTGGGTGGAGGAGCGCCTGCTCCCCCTGCGCGGCCAGGACGAGGACACGCAGCGCGCGGAGGTGCAGCGCGCCTGGGCCGAGCTGGACGGCCCGCAGGCGTACGTGTGGAACAAGCTGATCACCGGCGGCTTTCGCGTGGGGGTGTCGCAGAGCCTGGTGGTGCGCGCGCTGGCCCGCGTCAGCGGCGTGGACGAGGCGGCGGTGGCGCACCGGCTGATGGGCGCGTGGGATCCCACCCCCGCCTTCTACCAGCGCCTGCTGGCCGCCGACACCCGCGACACGGACCTGAGCCGGCCGTATCCCTTCTTTCTGGCGTACGCGCTGGAGGGAGACGTGGAGGCGCTGGGCGACGCGCGCGACTGGCAGGCGGAGTGGAAGTGGGACGGCATTCGGGCGCAGGTGGTGCGCCGCCGCGGCGCCACCTTCCTCTGGTCGCGCGGCGAGGAGCTGATCACCGAGCGCTTTCCCGAGCTGGCGCACGCCGCCGCCCTGCTGCCGGACGGCACCGTGCTGGACGGCGAGATCATGCCCTGGCGCGAGGGGCCGCTCCCCTTCGCACAGCTGCAGCGGCGCATCGGGCGCAAGGTGCTGGGGCCAAAGATCCTGGCGGAGGTCCCGGTCGTCCTGCTCGCCTACGACCTGCTGGAGGTGGACGGCGCGGACGTGCGCGACCGGCCGTTCGCCTGGCGGCGCGAACGGCTGGAGGCGCTGGTGCGCGCCACCCCCTCCGCCGGCCGCATCCTGCTTTCACCGGCGGTGCACGCGGAGGATTGGGACGGCGTGCTGCACGCCCACCGCGAGGCGCGCGCCCGCGGCGCCGAGGGGCTGATGCTCAAGCGGCGGGACGCGCCGTACGGCGTGGGGCGCAGGAAGGGCGGGTGGTGGAAGTGGAAGGTGGAGCCGTTCACCATCGACGCCGTGCTCATCTACGCCCAGCGCGGCCACGGCCGGCGCGCCTCGCTGTACACCGACTACACCTTCGGCGTGTGGAAGGAGGGCGAGCTGGTGCCCTTCGCCAAGGCGTACAGCGGGCTCACGGACGAGGAGATCCGCCGGGTGGATGCCTTCGTGCGCCGCAACACCCTGCAGCGGTTCGGGCCGGTGCGGACGGTAAAGCCGGAGCTGGTGTTCGAGCTGGCGTTCGAGGGCATTCAGCGCTCGCCGCGCCACAAGAGCGGCGTGGCCGTGCGCTTTCCCCGCATGCTCCGCTGGCGCACCGACAAAAAGCCCGAGGACGCGGACTCGCTGGAAACCATCGTCGGAATGCTGGAGGCGGAGGGGCGGTAGCCTGCATCCCTCTTATTGGCCATCTGGACGAAATGGAATTGGCGGGGTACAGAGACTCGGAACCGTGCTCCGGCACCCTTTCAAGGGCAGCGTACCCCGCGCTGCCGGCCGGCGAGCGGGGGCGCCACACCGGGCCTCCAACCCTCTCGGATGAACAGCAGCGCGCCCGCGGTCGTGACGACCGCGGGCGCGCCGTTCGTGCTGGACCTGAGTGGTCCGCGCTCCCGCACGATGCGGGATGAAAGCGCAGTTCAACCTCCCCCAGGGTTCATTGGGGGAGGTGCGAGCCTGAGCGAGCGGAGGGGGCGCGGCGCGGATCTGGCCATATCTGCTGAAGGTCTCCGCGCATCGCGGCTTTCCGTTCAGCGTTGCGAAACGGCTCAGCCGCCGCGCGGGCCGCCCCCACCGCCGCCGGACCCGCGGCCGCGTCCACCGCGGCGCCGGCCGCGGTTGGCGCCCACGCCGGCCATCTCGCGCTGCGGCTGGCCCTGGCGTGCGCCCTCGCCCTGCGGACGGCCAGCGCGCTCGCCGTCGCCGGCCCGCGGCGAGCGCTGCGACCGGTCGCGCAGGCGCGCGTCTTCCTCCGCCTGCCGCTGCGTCTTGCGCTCCAGCTTTTCCTTCGCGCGCGCGCGCTCCTCCGCCTTGCGCTTGCGGATCTCGGCGATGCGCTCGGCGATGGGCACCTCGAATCGCTCCGCCGGCCTGGCCCGGTAGTCGAAGCCCTCCACCGTGATGCGCGGCAGCTTCTTGCCGATGGCGCGCTCGATCGCCGCCAGGTCCCGCTCCTCGTCCGGCGAGACGAAGGTGTACGCGTCGCCGGTGGCCTCGGCGCGGGCGGTGCGGCCCACGCGGTGGATGTAGTCCTCCGGCACGTGCGGGACGTCGAAGTTCA
>JAHWJJ010000168.1 GCA_019348475.1 Gemmatimonadota bacterium
ACCATCCCCATCCGCCCGTACGCCTTTGCGGTGCTCCCCGAATCGGACCGGGTGGTCACCACCAGCGCCGCGATGATGGAGCACAGCAGCGCGGACGTGGTGCAGATCTGGCGGCTGTCGGACCTCGCGCTGCTCCGCACGCTGGCCGTGCCCCCCGCCCGGCGAAGGGACGGCGGCGTGCTGCAGAACGGGCACGAGCTTCCCTTCGAGCCGCGCGTGATGCCGGACGGCAGCGTGCTGCTGAACGCGTTCGGGTGCGGCCTGTATCACCTGACGGGCATCGCCACGGACGCGCCGCGGCTCCAGAACGTCTACACGGTCCAGGTCAGCGGCGTGCCGGGGGACCGCAGGGCCGGCTGCGGGGTTCCGGTGGTGGTCGGCCACTACTGGGTGATGCCGGTGGGCCGGATGAACATGCTGGTGACCCTGGACGTGCGGGACCCCGCGCGTCCCGTGGAGGTTTCGCGGCTGGTGGCGGATACCCTCTTCAGGCCGCACTGGCTGGCGAAGGACCCGGGCTCGCACCGGCTGATCGTGGGCGCGGAAACCAGCGGCGAGGAGCGCATGCTCATGGCGCTGGTAGATCCCGCCACCGGGCGCCTTTCGTGGGACGAGTCGTTCCGGTCGCCGGACGGCAGCCTGGGCGTGAGCTTCCGCCGTGAGCGCTGGCCGCACGGCGACACCGGCGAGGCCTTCGGGCACGCGGCGCTCTTCCGGCCCTGAGCACGACCCCCGCAGTCGGGGGCACCCACCCACCCGTCCGGCGCCCGCGCACCCTCCCACGAAGGTAAAAGAGCGGGAGGAGGGCGGACGTGGCGGAGAGCGCGTCGACACCGGGGCCAGCATGTTCCCGCTCAGCGTCGCATCCGTCTCCCACCCGATGCATGGTTCATCGTGTTCGGATTCCTGAAGAAGCGCCGCCGCGAGCGTATCCGCGCCCAGCCGTTTCCGCCGGAATGGCTGCAGATCATCCAGCGCAACGTACCCATGTACGCCCGCCTCTCGGAACGCGACCGGGACGAGCTGCTCCGCCGGGTGCTGGTGTTCATCGCCGAAAAGAACTTCGAGGGCGCGGGCGGGCTGCAGATGACGGACGAGGTGCGCGTCACGATCGCCGCCCAGGCGTGCATCCTTCTGCTGCGCCTGGACGATGACGACTACTATCCCGGGCTCAGGTCCATCGTGGTGTATCCGGCCGCGTACAGGGTGCCGCGGAAGGAGAGGACCGGCGAGGTCGTGCGAGAGGGCGACGCGGTGCACCTGGGGGAGTCGTGGGGCCACGGCGCGGTGGTGCTGTCGTGGAACAGCGCCCGCCGCGGCGCCGCGGACCCGCGCGACGGCAAGAACGTGATCCTGCACGAGTTCGCGCACCAGCTGGACCAGGAAGACGGCGCCGCCGACGGCACGCCGGAGCTGGACCGCCTGGCGTTCTATGCGCCGTGGGCCAGGGTGCTCAGCGAGCACTATCTGGCGTTGCGCAAGGCGGCGCGCACCGGCCGCAAGACGCTGCTGGACCACTACGGCGCGACCAACGAGGCCGAGTTCTTTGCCGTCGCCAGCGAGTGCTTCTTCGAGCGCCCGGTGCAGCTTCGCACGCGTCACCCTGAACTGTACGACGAGCTTTCCCGCTACTACGGCCAGGACCCGGCGAAAGACATGCGCCCGGTGTGACCCGGATGGCGCGTGGCGCAGCGCTTCCGCGATCCAGCTCCGACGGCTCTCCACGCCGGGTCGCCGGCGATTGCGACGTGGATGTGAGAACCCGGATTGGCCTGCGTCGTGCAGCGCCGCCGGCCCATGCGGCCGGACGAATCCACCGATCGACAGTCAGCACAGGACCTGCGCGCCGAGGCTTCCGCGGGTGCGCCCGATCCGGACGCCACCGGGTCCGCCGCGCCCCCGCCCGGAGACCGCGGCGCCCCGGGACGCGAGACGCAAGAGCGGCAAGCCGCCGCGCGCCGCGGTGAGGCCCGCGCGCGCGAGCGCGCCGGGGGAAGCGCCGCGCCGCGCGACCCGTACAGCGGCCTGGCGCGGCCGGGCGTGGCGCATCAAGCCTTCGCGGCGCTCGCCGAGAACGTGCGCGACTACGCCATCTTCCTCCTGGACCCGGACGGGATCATCACCTTCTGGGGCGAGGGCGCGCGGCTCATCAAGTGGTGGACCAAGGATCAGGCCGAGGGCGCACACCTGCGCCTGCTGTACCCGGACGGCGGCGGCGAGGACGGCACGGCCGAGGCGCACCTGCAGTGCTCCGCCGAAACCGGCGAGTACACGGGCGAGGGCCACCGCATCCGGAGCGACGGGTCCACCTTCTGGGCCGGGCTCACGCTGACCGCGCTGCGCGACGCGGACGGCACGCTGCTCGGGTTCGCCAAGGTCACGCGCGACCTGACGGCGCAGCGGGCCACCGAGTCGGCGCGCAGGGCCGCGCTCGAGGCCGCGGAAGAGGCCAGCCGGCTCAAGAGCCTGTTCCTGGCCACCATGTCGCACGAGATCCGCACGCCGCTGAACGCGATCATGGCGTACACGGACCTGCTGGCGATGGAGATGGCCGGTCCGCTGACCCAGGCGCAGCACGAGCAGCTGGGAAGGATCCGCTCCAGCAGCCAGCACCTGCTCGGCATCATCGACGACGTGCTGGACCTGTCCCGCATCGAATCCGGCCGCATGACCACCGGACGCGCCAGGCTGCGCGTGGGGACGATGGTCTCTGAGGCGCTGGTCCTGGTGGAGCCGCAGGCGGCGTCGCGGCGCGTGGACATGGTGAACGCCGTCTCCGGGTTCGCCACCGACCACCAGTGCTGGGGCGACGCCGAGCGGGTGCGGCAGATCTTGGTGAACCTGCTGAGCAACGCCGTCAAGTTCACCGATCCGGGCGGCCGGATCACCGTCAGCGCGGGGACCGCGGCCGACGCGCCCCCCGGCTCCGAGGTGGAGGGGCCCGGCCCCTGGGTGTACTTCCGCGTGGAAGACACGGGACGGGGAATCCCCCCCGAGCGGATGGTTGCCATCTTCGAGCCGTTCGTGCAGGCGGACATGGCGCTCACGCGGCAGCACGGCGGGGCCGGGCTGGGCCTGGCCATCAGCCGGCGCCTGGCACGGCTGATGGGGGGCGGCCTGACCGCGCGCAGCCAGGTGGGGGTCGGCTCCACCTTCTTTCTCTGGCTGCCGGCCGCCCCCGACCAGGAGGCCGTGCCGGCGCCGCGGATGGAAGCCGCCGCCCGCGACGGCATCCTGCACGAGCTCAGGGACGCCGTCCTGTCCGATCTGGAGCGCATCCTCCACGCGTACGTCGCGCGCCTCCGCGGCGATCCGGCCGTCCCCGGCGCTCGCGCGCTCTCCGAGCAGGAGCTGGAGGACCACCTGGCGAGCTTTCTATCGGACCTCGCCCTGACGGTCGGGGCGATGGACCTGGCCGCCGGCGGCGACTCACCGATACTCCGCGACGCGACGGCCATCCAGCGCGTGATCGCCGACCGCCACGGCCAGCAGCGTGCCCGCCTGGGGTGGACCGAGGACGAGATCCGGCGCGAGTTCCAGATCCTGCGCGAAGAGCTCTCCGCGGCGGTGCGGCGCCGCGTGCGGCGCCCGCGCGACGCCGAAGTGGGCGAGGCGATCGGCATCCTTGAAGAGTCCCTGGCCGCCGCGGAGAGCATCAGCCTGCAGAGCCACCGCGCCGAGGCGGAAACGCCATCCTGAGGACGCGCACGCGCCGAACCTCAAAGCGCATTTTGCTGGCCCGTCCACCGGGCGCACCGGGTGGGGATGAAAGGCAGTTCAACCTCCCCCAGGGGTTTTTGGGGGAGGTGCGAGCCTCGGCGAGCGGAGGGGGCGCGGCGCGGAGCCTGCCACACCTGCTGAACGCCTGCCCGCAGTCCATCGCTCCATCCATCACTCCAGCGGCTGGCCTGCGTTTTGATCCCGCCTGCGCACTCACCGGCGCCGCGGTACCGGTGAAGACGAACCCTGTCCTCCTGCCGAGGTTCTCTGATGCGCGTGGCGGTCCTGTTCGGTGGCACCAGCGCGGAGCGCGACGTATCCATCGCCAGTGGCGCGCAAGTAATGAAGGCGCTGCGGCAGGCCGGCCACGACGTCGTGGCGGTGGATACCGCGCGCGGCGTGCTGGGCCCCGGCGACGAGCAGCGCCTGCTTTCCTCCGGCGTGGCGCCCACCCCGCCCGGGGACGAGGAGCTGGCGATGGTGCGCGCCGGGTCTTCCGGGCCGCTGCCGCCGCTCGCCGAGCTGGGGGAGATCGACGTCGTCTTCCTCACCCTGCACGGCGGGACGGGCGAAGACGGAACCCTGCAGGCGCTCCTGGACCTCACCGGCATTCCGTACGTGGGCAGCGGGCACGCGGCGAGCGCCATCGCCATGGACAAGGACCTCTCCAAGCGCCTGTTCCGCGCGGCGGGCATCCCCACCCCGGACTGGCTGATGGCGCCGGTGGATGTGGATGAGGCGCAGGCGCGGCTGGGCTTTCCCGTGGTGGTGAAGCCGAACAAGCAGGGCTCCACCGTCGGGCTGACCGTCGTGAGGGCGCCGGAACGGCTCCCCGCCGCGATCGAAGCCGCGTTCCACACGGACGACGAGGTGATGCTGGAGCGGTTCATCCCCGGCCGCGAGCTTACCTGCGGCATCCTGGCCGGCCAGCCGCTCGCCGTCGGGGAGATCGTGATGAAGAGCGACGTCTTCGACTACGAGAGCAAGTACCAGGAAGGCGGCGCCGAGGAAGTGTTTCCGGCGGAGCTGACCGAGGAGCAGACGCGGGCGATCCAGGATCTGTCGGTGCGGGCACACCGCGCCCTCAAGCTGGAGGGGTTCAGCCGGGCGGACTTTCGCATGGATGCGGACGGCGGGCTCTGGTGCCTGGAGGTGAACACGCTTCCGGGGATGACCCGCACCAGCCTCCTCCCCCAGTCCGCGCGCGCGGCGGGGATCGCCTTTCCGGAGCTGTGCGACCGCATCTGCCGGCTGGCGCTGGACCGCCATCGAGCCGGGGCAGGCACGGCCCGGGTGGCGGCGGAAGGGCGGGAGAGATGACGGCGCCCCCCGTCCTGGCGCGCGCGTCCGGCGGGTTTAGCTTCCCTCCATCACCTGCGCTACGGGTGAACGATGCGCGTGATCGACGGCATCACCGCCTGCCCGTGCAGCGGATGATCGGCGCGCGCGGCGCCGCCTTCGCCAACGCCTCCAGCAGATCGTGATTCAACGCGGCGCTCTTCCCCTCATCCGGACCGGCATCGTGCGCGGGGCGTGCCCGCACGACTGCCCCGACACGTGCGCCATGCTGGTGCACGTGCGCGACGGCCGCGCCGTGCGCGTGCAGGGCGACCCCGACCACCCGGTGACGCAGGGGTTCCTGTGCACCAAGGTGAACCGCTACGTGGAGCGCACCTACCACGCGGACCGGCTCACCGTCCCCCTGCGCCGCGTGGGGGCGAAGGGCGAGGGGCGCTTCGAGCCGGCCACCTGGGACCAGGCGCTGGACGAGATCGCGCGGCGGCTGAACGAGATCCGCCGGGGACCGCACGGTCCCCAGGCCATCCTCCCCTACTCGTATTCCGGCACCCTGGGCAAGGTGCAGAACGAGTCCATGGACCGGCGCTTCTTTCACCGCATCGGGGCCAGCCTGCTGGACCGCACCATCTGCGCGGCCGCCGGCAGCGTGGGGTGGGGCGTGACGTACGGCGACCGGATGGGCCCCAGCCCGGTGGAGGCGGAGCACGCGCGCCTGGTCCTGCTCTGGGGCACCAACACCCTCACCAGCAACCCGCACCTGTGGCCGGCGCTGCGCCGCGCGCGGGAGCGGGGGGCGCGCATCGTCGCCATCGACCCCATCCGCACGCGCACCGCCGCGCAATGCGACGAGCACCTGGCCATCCGCCCCGGCACCGACGCCGCGCTGGCGCTGGGGATGATGCACGTCATCTTCCGCGACGGCCTGCACGACGCGGAGTACCTGCGCGACCACACCGTCGGCTGGGAGGCGCTGCGCGAGCGCGCGGCGGAATGGACGCCGGCGCGCACCGCGGAAGTGACGGGGCTTCCGGCGGAGCGCATCGAGTCGCTGGCGCGCGAATACGCGACCACGCGGCCCACCTTCATCCGCCTGAACTACGGGCTGCAGCGGCACGCGGGGGGTGGGATGGCGGTGCGCACCCTCTCCATCCTTCCCGCCGTCACCGGCGCGTGGCGCGACCTGGGCGGGGGCGCCACCCTCTCCACCGGCGGCGCCTTCAAGCTGAACCACGGGGCGCTGCAGCGGCCGGACTGGATCGCGCCCGGCACGCGCACCATCAACATGATCCGCCTGGGCGAGGCGCTCACGCGGCCGGACGCGGGGGTGGGCGGGCCTCCGGTGCAGGCGCTGGTGGTGTACAACTCCAACCCCGCCGCCGTCGCGCCGGACCTGGGGCAGGTGCGGCAGGGGCTGCTGCGCGAGGACCTGTTCACCGTGGTGATGGAGCACTTCGTCACCGACACCGCGCGCTACGCCGACTGGGTGCTCCCCGCGACCACGCAGCTGGAGCACTGGGACGTCCACAGCGCGTACGGGCACCTGTACCTTACGCTCAACCGCCCCTCCATCGCCCCCGTGGGCCAGTCGCTGCCCAACACGGAGATCTTCCGGCGGCTGGCGGCGCGGATGGGGCTGGACGACCCGGCGCTGCGGGACGACGACGTGACGCTCATCCGCCAGGCACTCGATTCCTCGCACCCGTGGCTGGAGGGGATCACCTTAGAACGGCTGCTGGAGGAGGGATGGGTGCGGCTGAACGTGCCGGAGGACTATCGCCCGTACGCCGATCCGCGCCCCAGCACGCCCACGGGAAAAATCCAGATCGTGGCGCCGGAGCTGGAGGCGCTGGGGCTGGATCCGCTCCCCACGTACACGCCGCCCGCGGAGAGCGCGGACGGGGACCCGGCGCTCGCCGCGCGCTTTCCGCTGATGCTGCTGTCCCCGCCGGAGCACCCGTTCATGAACAGCACCTTCGCGAACGTGCCGCCGCTGGCGCGCGCCGCGGGAGATGCCAGGCTGCTGCTGCACCCCAACGAGGCCGCCGTACGCGGCATCCGCGCGGACGACCGCGTGCGCTGCTGGAACGACCGCGGCCACTTCTTCGGCCGCGCGGTGGTGACCGAAGACGTGCGGCCCGGCGTGGCCGTGAGCTACGGCGTGCGCTGGGCCGTGCGTTCGGAGGACGGCCTGACCGTGAACGACACCACCTCGCAGCGCGAAACCGACATGGGCGCCGGCGCCACCTTCTACGACAACGCCGTCGAGGTGGAGCCCGCCGCGCCCGCGTGACGGGGCCCGGGCGACGGCGAGTGCGACCCGTGGCAGGACCTCAACTGGTGCAAAGACCCCGGCGAGGGGCCGTGCCATCGCCCCATCCACACGATCACGCCGGCCCGACCCGAGGCGTCGAACTCCGTCGACACCGCAGTGAGGTGCGAACCCTCGGGCGTCAGCGGACCGGCTGCCATCGGCCCAGCTCCGGGGCGCGCACCGGCTGCGGCAGCGACTGCAGGTAGGCGATGAGCGCGTCCACGTCCACCAGCTCCGTACGCGTCATCCGTCCCTGCGCGAGCGACGTGTAGCGGTCGCCGCCGGTGGCCACGAACTCGGAGAGCCCCAGCGTGACGACGTCGTCCGCATCCACCACCCGGCCGCCCTCCAGGCGAATCTCGCGCACCTTCTGCCCGGCGGGCGCGGCGGGATCGTAGCGCACCCTCATCCCGGAGAGATGCGCGTCGGGGGTGCCGGTGTGCAACGCGTTCTCCAGCGCCGCCTTGAGCTGGGCGCCGGTGACCTCCACCCGCACCAGCGCGTTGGCGAACGGCTGCAGCTCGTACAGCTCGCCCCAGGTAACGCGCCCGGCGGGAAGGTCGCGGCGGATCGATCCGTTGTTGACGATGGTGGCCTGCGCCTCCGTCTGCGCGCGGATGGCGTCGGCGACCAGGTTGCCCAGCGCGTACTCGTCCCCGCGGCGCTCCATGGGCTGGGCCAGGGAAGCGACCACGCGCTCGGCGATGGGGCGCACGTCGCGCTCCCACTCCGCGACGATCCGGGCCACCTGCGTGTCGGGCGTCACCTCGTCCGCAAAGGGCTCCCGCACCTCGCGGCGCAGCACGGCGGTCCGCCCGCCGCGCCGCTCCAGGTCGGTGACGCTGTACGCCAGCGAGTACGACGCCGCCTCCATGATGGGGATGGAATCCGCCACCGTCAGCACGCGCCGGTGCGTATGTCCGCCCAGCAGCAGGTCCACGGGCTCCGCCAGCGCCTCCGCGATCTGGATGAGCTCGCCCCGGCAGCCGGTGGAGGGCTCCGCGGGCGCGCTCCCCGACTGCTCGCAGGTGGCGCCCACGTGCGCGGTCACCACCACGAAGTCCGCCCCGGCCGCGCGCGCCTCCCGCGCCGCCTGGTCGATGGCCGGCGCCTCGGGGCCGAACTCCAGCCCCGCCGTGCGCCCCGCCAGCACGATCTCGGGGGTGGTGCTGAGCGCGATGCCGATGACCGCCGTGCGCACGCCGCCCCGCTCGATCATCACCCACGGCCGCACCCACTCCGGGTGCCGGCGCGTCCCCTGGACGAACACGTTCGCCGCCAGCCAGGGAAAGCGGCTTTCGCGGATGCGGGCCGCCAGCGTGTCCTGGCCCCAGTCGAACTCGTGGTTGCCCAGCGCGGCCGCGTCGTAGCCGCTGGCGTTGTGCGCGGCGACGGTGGCCCGACCCCAGCTGAGGTTGCTGATGGCCGTCCCCTGCAGGTCGTCGCCGGCGGAAATTACCAGCGTGGGGCCGCCGAACCGCGCCGCCGCGCTGTCGAAGTGCGCCGCCAGCACCGCCGATCCGCCCGCGGCCC
>JAHWJJ010000500.1 GCA_019348475.1 Gemmatimonadota bacterium
CCCCATCCCCGGCCCTTCCCCCACAAACTGCGTGGGGGAAGGGAGATGGAGACGCGGCCCGCCACTCGTGATCGAAGTTCTCCCCCCGCGACGCGCCCGTCCGCCCGGCCTGCTCCTCGCCGAACCACCTGACGGCACGGGATTGGCGGCAGCCAGGGCCGACGAAATTACCGGCCGCACACTCGAGACGGGCAGGCGATGGCTTCCGCGACACTCCTGATCGACCTGGAGCAGATCCTTTCCGGCGAGCACCCGGACCCCTTCCGCGTCCTGGGGATGCACACCGTCTCCATCGGCGGCGAACTGCGCCTGGTGGTGCGCGCGGTCCTTCCCGGCGCCGAGTCGGTGTGGGTGGCCGGCGCCGACGGGCGCGACGTGGCGCCCATGGAGCAGGTGCACCCCGACGGTTTTTTCGAAGTGCTGCTGCCCCGCGGCACCGGCAGCTTTCCGTACCGCCTGCGCATCTGCTGGCCCGGCGCCGGCGAGGCCGTGGTGGCGGCGGACCCGTACGCGTTTGCGCCCGCCATCAGCGACTTTGACCTGTACCTGATGGGCGAGGGGACGCACCTGCGCCTGTGGGAGGTGCTGGGCGCCCGGCCGTTGGAGATCGACGGCGTGGCCGGCGTGTCGTTCGCCGTGTGGGCGCCCAGCGCGCGCCGGGTGAGCGTGGTGGGCGAGTTCAACCAGTGGGACGGCCGGCGCCACGCCATGCGCCTGCACCCGGCGCAGGGCGTGTGGGAGATCTTCATCCCCCACCTGGGCCCCGGGACCGTCTACAAGTACGAGATCCTGCCGCGCACCGGGTCGCCGTTCCTCAAGGCGGACCCCCTGGCGTACGCGGCGGAGCATCGCCCCGCCACCGGCTCGGTGGTCGCCGACCTGCGCGGCTACGCGTGGGGCGACGCGGAGTGGATGGAAACGCGGCGCGGCAAGGACTTCTGCGTGGAGCCCATGGCCGTGTACGAGGTGCACCTGGGGTCGTGGAAGCGGGTGCCGCAGGACGGCGAGCGGCCGCTGACGTATCGCGAGATCGCGCACGAGCTGGCCGACTACGTCTGCGAGATGGGCTTTACCCACGTGGAGCTGCTGCCGGTGATGGAGCACCCCTACGACCCGTCGTGGGGATACCAGGTCACCGGCTACTACGCGCCCACCAGCCGCTTCGGCACGCCGGAGGACTTTCGCTACTTCGTCGACACGCTGCACCAGCGCGGCATCGGGGTGATCCTGGACTGGGTGCCCGCGCACTTTCCCAAGGACGCCTTCGCGCTGCGCCGCTTCGACGGCACCGCGCTGTACGAGCACGAAGACCCGCGGCTGGGCGAGCACCCGGACTGGGGGACGCTGGTGTTCAACTTCGGGCGCAACGAGGTGCGCAACTTTCTGGTGAGCAACGCGCTGTTCTGGCTGGAGGAGTACCACCTGGACGGGCTGCGCGTGGACGCCGTGGCCAGCATGCTGTACCTGGACTATTCGCGGCAGGCGGGGGAGTGGATCCCCAACCGCTACGGCGGGCGCGAGAACCTGGACGCCATCGAGTTCCTGCAGCAGCTGAACGCAAGCGTGCGCGACCGCTACCCCGGCGCGCTGATGATTGCGGAAGAAAGCACCGCATGGCCCGGCGTCACGCAGCCGCCGCACCTGGGCGGGCTGGGCTTTCACCTCAAGTGGAACATGGGATGGATGAACGACTTCCTCCGCTTCATGCGCGAGGAGCCCATCCACCGCAAGTACCACTTCAACATCCTCACCTTTTCGCTGATGTACGCGTTCAGCGAAAAGTTCGTCCTTCCGTTCAGCCATGACGAGGTGGTGCACGGCAAGGGCTCGCTGATCAACAAGATGCCGGGCGACCCCTGGCAGAAGGCGGCCAACCTGCGCCTGGCATTCGGGGCCATGTGGGCCCACCCGGGCAAGAAGCTGCTGTTCATGGGCGCCGAGCTGGGGCAGTGGCGCGAGTGGAGCGAAGAGCGCTCGCTGGACTGGCACCTGCTGGACGAGCCGCTGCACGCGGGGATGCAGCGCTGGATGCGCGACCTGAACGCGCTGTACCTGGCCGAGCCGGCGCTGTGGGAGAACGACTTCAGCCACACCGGCTTCGAGTGGATCGACTTTCACGACGTGGAGCAGTCGGTGCTCTCGTTCATCCGCCGCAGCGGCGACCGCGGACACGAGCTCCTCTTCGTGCTCAACTTCACCCCGCTGCCCCGGCAGACGTACCACGTGGGGGCGCCGCGCGCGGGACGCTGGCGCGAGGTGCTGAACAGCGACGCGGGCGCGTACGGCGGCAGCAACGTGGGGAACAACGGCGCGGTGCAGACGGTGCCGCTCGCGGCGCACGGGCGCGATCAGTCGCTTCCCGTTACCTTGCCGCCGCTCGGGATGCTGGTGCTGCGGCACGAAGGCTGACCGGCCGGGCGGACGGGGAACGCTCCGCCCGCACCCATCGTTTTTACGGATCCTGACGAAGCAAATGGCGACCAGCAGAGGGAAGGGCACCGGCACGCGCCACTCCGCGCCCCCGGCCCACCCCC
>JAHWJJ010000169.1 GCA_019348475.1 Gemmatimonadota bacterium
AGACGGTGGCGCTGCCGTTCACGTACATTTTCATCCCGCCCTTCGCCCGGGCCGTCTACGAGGGCGAGGAGTTCGGGCCGACGTATACCGGGATGCCGCCGATGCGGCCGGAGGGGGCGGCGGTGGTGGTCGACGGCACGCAGGTGGAGCCCTCGACGCTGGAGGTCATCCCGCGGCCGGTGATCGACGCCCCGGCATACGAGCGGCACGGGCCGCAGGGGCCGGGCGATTCGGAGTTCATGTCGAGCGAGCCGGTGCCGGCGCGGGCGTAGCGGGGAGGAGGGGAAGCTCCCAGGCGGGGAGGAGCGCGGAGAATAGCGGCAGGGCCAGCACCCCGGCCACGCCCACGCACCACACCAGGTGCCGCACGGCCGCGGAGGCACGCCACAGCAGCGCCGCGGCCAGCGCCGTCGCCAGCAGGATGAGCGTGGCCTTGGCCGCCAGCTGCGCCAGCAGGGGGAGCCACTCCGCCCCGGGGACGAGCGCCGATGCAAGGGTCATCGCCCCGCCTCCCGCGCCTGCTGGATCATCCGCTCGAACGCGTCCAGCTCCTCCTCCGACGGCGGCTCGTCCACCGAGTCCAGCAGCGCCGCCATCGCGGCGGCCGTGGAGCCGGCGAAAAAGGTGCGGACGACGTTGCGCATGGCCGACTCGCGCACGTCCTCGTGCGCCACCGTGGGAAAGAAGACGTGGCGGATCCCTTCCTGCCCGTGGTCCAGGTGCCCCTTTTCCTCCAGGATGCGCAGCATGGCACGCACCGCGGAGTAGCTGGGGGGATCGGGGAGCTCGGCGCGCACTTCCGATGCGGTGGCGCGGCCCAGGCGGTAGACCACTTCCATGATCTGCCGCTCGCGCCGGCCAAGGTCGAGGGGGGAGCCTGCTTCCATGAGGACGGCCTTCCGGGGTTTCTCTACTGCTAGTGTACTAGCACCTGCTAGTGTACTAGCACGTCCGCGGATCGTCAAGGGTTTTGTTCCGGCTCGTGTGCTTTACTCACGATGCGCTCGAGCGCGAGGGCCACATCACGCGTTCGAAAACCATCATCCGCCCATCCCCAGAACCCCGGCGATCTGGTCGAACAGGTGCCGGTAGATGAAGGACCCGTCCGGCTGCGCCTGGTTGGTGTGGCGGACGATGGTGACGTCCGGCCCGGCGCAGTGGTACACCACCGTCCCCCAGAACCCGGTGTGCCCCCAGCACTCCTCGCCGCCGATGGTGGCGCGCTGTATCCCGATGGCGTACGGGCCGCCGGGGCTGTCGACGCTGGTGGGCGGGACCGTCAGCATGGTCCGCAGCGTTTCAGGGCGATCGAACACCTGGCCGCGCAGCAGCGCGCGGTAGAAGCGCGCCAGGTCCCGCGCGGACGAAACCAGCCCGCCGCCGCCGTACAGGTCGAACGAGGGGTCCCAGGCGGAGGTGTCGATCTCTCCGAAGTAGGTGTGCGAGCGCTCCGCGGCCCCGGGGGGCGCGGGCTCCAGCGACTCCAGATACGTGTCGTCCAGCCCCAGCCGGTCGAAGTGCAGCACCGTCCGCAGCGCCCGCGCCAGCGGCTGCCCCGTGAGCCGCTCCAGGATCGCGCCCAGCAGGACGTAGCCGGTGTCGGAGTAATGGTAGCCGGTGCCCGGGCGAAAGTGCGGCTCGCCCCCCTGCATCGCGGACCGCACCTGCTCCAGGGGCGTCCAGCGCCGCGCCGGGTCTGCGAACACGGCCGCGTAGTACCGCTCGTCCGTCGCGTAGTCGTGAATCCCGCTGGTGTGGGTGAGAAGGTGCCGCACGGTGATGGAATCCACCGCGTAGCCGTCCCCGCGAAGCAGCGCCGCCTGCTCGGGGCACAGGTGGCGGGCGATGGCGTCGTCCAGGCCTATGCGCCCCTGCTCGTGCAGCCGCAGGATGGCGGCTGCCACGAAGGTCTTGGTCACGCTGGCCACGCGGAACCCGTGGCGCGGCTGCAGCGGCCGCCCCGATACGCGGTCGAACACGCCGGCGGCCAGCGTCGTATCCACCCCCTGCGCCGGCGCGTGCACGTGCAGCAGCTCGCCCGGCAGGCTGGGGTTCGCCGCCACCTCGGCCGCAAGCACCCGCTGCAGCTCCGCGGCGGGCGACTGCGCGGTAGCGGTGCCGGACGTTCCGAGCAGCGCCCACACCAGGAGCGAGGTGCCCGACAGGCGGTGGATGTTCCGGTGCAGCATCTGCATGGGCGTGTCTCGGGTCGGACGTGTGGCGGGCGGCGCAGGGGGGCGGCGGATCTGCCGTGGCCGTCCGGGGCGGATGGGGTGGACGGGGTACGCCGGAGATGCATCAAAAGTTTCCACTCTGGCACGACGGGGCGGATCGCCACCATATTGGCCGTATCCACCGAACGCATTTCGCCGCACGGAGAGAGATTCGCCATGAAGCTGCGCCACGCGCTCCTGCTCCCGCTGCTGCTCGCCGCGCCGGCGCTGCCGGCGCAGGAGCCCGCCGACCCCTTCCAGTGGCTGGAGGAGGTGGAGGGCGCCCGCTCGCTGGAGTGGGTGCAGGCCCAGAACGAAGCCACGCTGGCCGAGCTGGAGGCCCACCCCGCCTACCGCCCCATCTACGAGCGCACCCTGCAGATCCTGAACGCGCGCGAGCGCATCGCCAACCCCGACATCCGGGGGGAGTGGATCTACAACTTCTGGCAGGACGAGCAGAAGCCGCGGGGGGTGTGGCGGCGCACCGGCTGGGACAGCTACCTGAGCGAGAGCCCGCGGTGGGAGACGGTGCTGGACGTGGATTCGCTCGCCCGCGCGGAGTCGGTGCCCTGGTCGTGGAGCGGCGCCACCTGCCTGCCGCCGGAGGAGCGCCTGTGCCTGGTGCGCCTGTCGCGCGGCGGCGCCGACGCGGTGCAGGTGCGCGAGTTCGACACGGTGGCAAAGCAGTTCGTCCCCGGCGGATTCTTTCTGCCGGAGGGCAAGCAGAGCGTCGCCTGGCGCGGCGCGGACGCGCTCCTGGTGGGCCGCGACTTCGGCCCGGGGACCATGACGACCTCGGGGTACGCGCGCAGCGTACGCCTGTGGCGCCGCGGCACCCCGCTGGAGTCCGCGGCCACGCTGATGGAGATCCCCGCCACAGACATGGGCGTTTGGGCGGGGACGCTGCGGACGGCGGACCGCACCCTGAACGTGGTGTTCCACCGGCCCAGCTTCTTCGAATCCACCGTCCACGTGCTGCAGGGCGACCGGCTGGTGAAGCTGGACCTGCCGCTGGACGCCGACCTGTACGTGGTGCGCGACCAGATGGCCGTCTACCTGCGCTCGCCCTGGGAGGCCGGCGGCCGTACCCACGCGGCGGGCTCGCTGGTGGCCATGCCCATCGACCGCTTTCTGGCCGGCGAGCGCGACTTTCAGGTGGTGGTGCAGCCGGACGCCCGCTCCACCATCCAGGGTGTATCCTCCACGCGCGACCACCTGCTGGTGGAGATGCTGAACAACGTGCGGGGCGAGCTGCGGCGCTTCACGCTGCGCGACGGCCGCTGGACGGGCGAGACGGTGCCCGCGCCGGAGCTGGGGAGCGTCTACGTGACGGAGACGTCGCCGCTGGACAACCGCTACTTCTTCACCTTCACCGGCTTTACCCAGCCCACCACCCTCTACCTCTCGGACGGGTCCGACGTGCGCGAGGTGCGGCGGCTGCCGGAGATGTTCGACGCCTCCAACCTGGTGGTGGAGCAGTTCGAGGCGGCATCGCGCGACGGGACCCGCATCCCCTACTTCGTGGTGCGGCGCCGGGACGTGGCGCTGAACGGCGAGAACCCCACGCTGCTGTACGCGTACGGCGGCTTCGAGGTGGCGCAGACGCCGGCCTACAGCGCGACCGTGGGCTCGGCCTGGCTGGAGCGCGGGGGCGTGTACGTGGTGGCCAACATCCGCGGCGGCGGCGAGTTCGGGCCGGCGTGGCACCGGGCAGGCCTCAAGGAGAACCGCCAGCGCGTGTTCGACGACTTCATCGCCGTCGCGGAGGACCTGATCGCCCGGCGCATCACATCGCCGCGGCGGCTGGGGATCATGGGCGGCAGCAATGGCGGACTGCTGGTGGGCGTGGCCCTCACGCAGCGGCCGGAGCTGTTCAACGCGGTGGTGGTGCAGGTGCCGCTGCTGGACATGCGGCGCTACAACCAGCTGCTGGCGGGCGCCAGCTGGATGGCGGAGTACGGCAACCCCGACGTGCCGGAGGAGTGGGCGTACATCGGCCGCTACTCGCCCTACCACAACGTGCGCCCGGGGCAGCGCTACCCGCGCGTGCTGTTCTACACCACCACGCGCGACGACCGCGTGCACCCCGGCCACGCGCGCAAGATGGCCGCGCTGATGGAGTCCATGGGCTACCCCGTGTACTACTTCGAGAACACCGAGGGCGGCCACGGCTCCGGCGTGACCAGCGAGCAGCGCGCGCGGATGTACGCCATCACCTACACGTATCTGGTCAAGCGCCTGGTGGACTGACGAAAAGGTCCGGGCTCACGGGGAGTCGACGGAGTCAACGGAGTCTTCTCGTGCCCTATCCGCGGCACTGCTCCGCGTCCCACATGAAAAAGAGCGGTGGCTTCCTGGTGCCTGGAAGCCACCGCTCCGTTCTTCGTCTGGATGGCATCTCGCGCACGGGCAGCCGGCTCGCAGCGCGGCGACGATGCCTCGCTCGCCTCACGCCGGCCGGTAGGTGCCCCACTCGGCGCGCAGGGCGTCGCTGATCTCGCCGAGCGTCACCATCGCCTTTACGGCGTCGATGATGCGCGGCATCAGGTTCTCGGTGCCGCGGGCGGCGGCGCGGACGGCCTCCAGGCGCGCGCGCACCTCCGCGTCGTCGCGCTCCGCCTTTACGCGGGCGAGCCGGGCGCGCTGCGACTGCTCCAGCGCGCTGAAGTCCGGCTGCGCCAGCTCCAGCGCCTCCGGCTCGGCGCTCTCGAAGCGGTTCACGCCGACGATGGTCCTGTCCCCGCGCTCCACCGCGATCTGGTGCTCGTACGCGGCGCGGTGGATCTCCTCCTGCATGAAGGCGATGGCCTCGGACGCACCGCCCATCTGGTCGATCTTCTCCAGGTACTCGCGCGCCTTCTCCTCCAGCGCCGTGGTCAGCGCCTCCACGTAGTAGCTGCCGGCCAGCGGGTCCACCGTGTCGCCCACGCCGCTCTCATACGCCAGCACCTGCTGCGTGCGCAGCGCCAGCGTGGCCGCCTGTGCGGTGGGGAGCGACAGGGCCTCGTCGTAGCCGTTGGTGTGCAGGGACTGCGTGCCGCCCAGCGCCGCCGCCAGCGCCTGCACCGTCACGCGCACAACGTTGTTCAGCGGCTGCTGCGCCTGCAGCGTAACGCCGCCGGTCTGGGTGTGGAAGCGCAGCCTGGCGCCGTCGTCGTCGGCGCCCCAGCGCTCGCGCATGAGCCGCGCGTACAGGCGCCGCGCGGCGCGGAACTTGGCCGCCTCCTCGAACAGGTCGTTGTGGCTGGCGAAGAAGAACGAGAGCCGCGGGGCGAACCTGTCGATGGGGAGCCCCGCCGCCAGCGCCCGCTTTACGTACTCCATCGCGTTGGCGAAGGTGAACGCGACCTCCTGCGCGGCCGTCGCGCCCGCCTCGCGGATGTGGTAGCCGCTGATGGAGATGGTATTCCAGCGCGGCACCTCCGCGTTGCAGAAGGCGAAGATGTCGGTGATCAGCCGCAGCGACGGCTCCACGGGAAAGACGTACGTTCCGCGGGCGATGTACTCCTTGAGGATGTCGTTCTGGATCGTCCCGGAGAGCTTCGACCGCGGGATCCCCTGCTCGTCCGCGACCGCGACGTAGAACGCCAGGAGGATGGACGCGGTGGCGTTGATGGTCATGGACGTGGACACCTGGTCCAGCGGAATGCCGCCCAGCAGGGCCCGCATGTCCGCCAGCGAGTCGATGGCCACCCCCACGCGCCCCACCTCGCCCTGCGCCATGGCGTGGTCGCTGTCGTACCCCATCTGCGTGGGCAGGTCGAAGGCGGTGCTCAGACCCGTCTGCCCGGCCTGCAGCAGCAGCTTGAAGCGCGTGTTGGTCTCCTCCGCCGTACCGAAGCCCGCGTACTGGCGCATGGTCCAGAAGCGCCCGCGGTACATGGTAGGCTGGATGCCGCGCGTGAAGGGGAACTCGCCGGGCCACCCCAGGTCGGCCGCGTAGTCCAGCGAGGCCACGTCCTCGGGCGCGTACAGCCGGTCGATCTCCACGCCGCTGGTGGATTCGAAGCGTTCGCGCCGCTCGGGGTGCTTGCGCAGAACGGGCGCCACCAGCCGCTCGGTCCACGACCGCTTGCCGTCGTCGGCGGGCCCGGTGCTGCCGGAGTCTTCGCCCAGGTTGGTGGATGCCAGCGTGTCACTCATGACAACAGTGCGAAGTGCGAGAGTGCGAAAGTGCGAAAGTGCGTCGGCGCCGCTTTCCGGCCGACAACATAACGCCGACGGACGCGCTCGGCATCCATGAGCCTGGCTCGCGGCGAGAGCGGCTGAAGCCGCCGCAACCACTGCGGAAAGCCCCGCAAACCCCGCGGGGCTTCAAAGGTAAGGGGACGACGGGTGGTGCACGCGCCCGGCGAAGCGCATCACCGTCGCGGCAGGCGGTGGTCGAGACGAAGATCCGCCGGATCTGCCAACCAGTTACGGTCCGCGCATCGTCTCCCACCCGCACGAGAAAAGGCGCCGGCGAACTGAATCGTCCACCGGCGCTGTCGGCCTCCGCTCCCTTGATCCAATCTCACGCACTAACGCACTCACGCACTAACGCACTCACGCACTCCCCTTCACTCCAGCACGATCAGCGTGGCGCCCTTGTCGACCGTCTGCCCGGGCTGAACGGAGATGCTGGCGACGACGCCGTCGGCGGGGGCCTTGAGCTCGTTCTCCATCTTCATCGCCTCAACGACCACCACGCCCTGGCCGGCGCGGACGGCCTGCCCCACCTCAACCTCCACCCGCAGCACCAGGCCGGGCATGGGTGCGGTGATGGTCTTGCCGGCCACGTCCTCGCCGGCGCCCGTCATCTCGCGGATGGCGCGGGTGCGCTCGTCCACCGCATCCGCGGTGAACCGCTCCGCGCCGATGCCGATGCTCCACCGCCCGCGGCGGTCGCCCGGCGCGGCGGTGAGCGCGTACGAGCGGCCGTCCACCAGCAGGTGCCGCGTCTGCGTTCCCGGGAGGTGGCTCAGCTGCGCGTCCACGGGGGTGCCGTCCACCACCGGGTTTGCGCCGGTGAGGTCCACCTCCATCTCCCGGCCGGCGATCGTGACGAAGTAGCGCATCGGGTTCTGGATCCAGGCGACGGGGAACAGGGCGGGAGAAGGTGCTTGCGGAAGGGCGGCGCCGCAACCCCGGACTGCGCGCCTCAACCTGACTAATCGTATTGCGACGCTTTACACACCACTCGCAATGGCTTAGATTTACCATCCGCAAGCCATTGGAGGCGACGTAAGTTGCGACAGGGCGGGCGCGCCGTCATCCACACCAGGAGAAGCCGATGAAGAAGCTGAAGCTGGAGTCCCTTTCCGTCGAGACGTTCGAGCCCTCGCGTCAGGAGGGCCCCACCCGAGGCACCGTACGCGCGCACGACTGGACGAGGTTAGGCGAACAGACCTGCGGCGGCATGAGTTGCGATTACGCGTGCATCACCGTGTACGACGACACCTGCCCCAACGTGTGCCCCTTGTAGGAAAGCCATCCTGCCAGTGGTAGCGTTTTCCTGACCAGAATCGACGAGGGGCGGCCGGCATACGCGGTCGCCCCTCGTCTTTCCCTGCACCCAGGCGCGCTTACGCCGCCACCAGCAACGCCACGCTCTCCACGTGGGCCGTCTGGGGAAACAGGTCGAAGGAGCGGATGGACTGCAGCCGGTACGCCGCGTTCATGCGCTTCAGGTCGCGCGCCAGCGTGGCGGGGTTGCAGGAGACGTAGATGACGCGCCGCGCCGGCGCCGCCACCAGCGCGTCCGCCGCCTCCGCCGCGATCCCCGCGCGCGGCGGGTTCAGGATCACCAGGTCGGCGGGGAGGTGCTCGGCCAGGAGCGCCTCCACCGGACCCTCCACGAACACGGCGCCCTCCGCCGCGCCGCGCCGGGCCTCCGCCACCGCGTCCGGGTCCAGCTCGATCCCCGTTACGCTTGCGCCGGCGCGCGCCAGCCGCCGCGCGTGCAGCCCCATGCCGCAGTAGGCGTCCACCACCCGCAGCCCCCCCACCTCGCCGGCCAGTTCCATCGCGTACGCCTCCAGCAGCGCGGCCGCGGCGCGGTTCACCTGCAGGAACGCGGCGCCGCTCAGCTCCACCGTCTCGTCGCCCCACGTCTCCGGGAGCCCGGGCGCGCCGGCGATCAACTCCGGGTCCGCGTCGCGCGGCCGGTGCCAGACGGAGACCAGCCCCGGCACGGCGTCGATCAGCTCCCCCGGACGCCCGGGGAGAAAGCCGCCCTCCACCAGCAGCGACACCTCGCCCGCGGCGCTGGTCCGCAGGGTCAGCCGCAGCTGCTCGCCCGAGGGAAGGCGGCGCGCGTCCGGGCCCCAGTGCGCGCGGATCCCGTCCCACGCGCGCCCGATCGCCTCTTCGAAGAGCAGGCATCCGCCGTCCAGGTCCACGATCTCGTCCGGCTCACCCACGGCGTGGAAGCCCGCGACGACGCGTCCGTGCTCCATCCGCCGCAGCGCGAACGAGACGCGGTTGCGGTAGCGGAACTCGGCCGGCGACGGCACCACCTCCGGCGCCTCCACGTCCACCCCGCCGATGCGCGCCAGCGCGTCGCCCACGATGCGCGACTTGGCCCGCAGCTGCGCGTCGTACGGCATGTGCTCCAGCGTGCACCCGCCGCAGCGCGCGTAG
>JAHWJJ010000170.1 GCA_019348475.1 Gemmatimonadota bacterium
GCTGGCGGAGCCGCTGCGGCAGGCGGTGGCGGGAAGCCTGAGCCGCTCGGTGCGCAACCGCCGGCCGCGCCACGCCGAGATCGACTGGAACCGCACCATCCGCGCGAACCTGCGCCACTACCAGCGCGAGTACCGCACCATCGTCCCCGAGACGCGCGTGGGGTGGGGCCGGCGCCGCAGCAGCCTGCGTGACGTGATCCTGCTGATCGACCAGAGCGGGTCGATGGCGTCCTCGGCCGTGTACTCGGGGATCTTCGGCTCCGTGCTGGCGTCGCTCCCCGCGCTCAGCACGCGCGTGATCGCCTTCGACACGGCCGTGGCGGATCTTTCCGACGCGCTGCACGACCCGGTGGACGTGCTCTTCGGCATCCGGCTGGGCGGCGGCACCGACATCAACCACGCGCTGTCGTACGCGCAGCAGTGGGTGCGGCGCCCGCAGGAAACGGTGATGTTCCTGGTCAGCGACCTGTACGAGGGCGGCGACCAGGCCAGTATGCTCAAGCGCACCGCCGCGCTGGTTGCCGCCGGCGTGCAGGTGATCGCCCTGCTGGCGCTCTCCGACGACGGCGCACCGTCGTTCGACCACCGCGTGGCGGCCGCGATGGCGGGCTTCGGCGTCCCCGCGTTCGCCTGCACCCCGGACCAGTTCCCGGAGCTGGTCGCCGCCGCCCTGCAGAAGCGTGACGTTTCGCAGTGGGCCGCGGAGCGCGGGATCGCGACGCAGCGGAGTGGATGAGGGGGAGTGCGTGAGTGCGTGAGTGCGGAAGTGGGGAAGTGCGGAAGTGCGGGAGTGCGGGAGTGCGGGAGTGCGGGAGTGCGAAAGTTCGGTTTCTGCGGCAGTGCGTGTGCGTGTGACATCCGGCGCCAGGACCACCTGTCATTCCGAAGGAGGCGCCGCGCAGAGCCATCACCGGCCGGATATGCTGGCGCCGACTGAGGATCTACTGTGCGTGTGCACGTGGGTCGGGCAGCGGAAGATTCTCTCCATGCTTCCGTCCCCCCGGACGGCGACAGCGTCCGACGGCGCTGACACGGGCTGGGACCGTTGGCGATGTGATTGGAGGGACTGCACGATGAGCAACCCTGAACCGCGGCTGATCGAATCCGCGCCGCTGCGCTACCTGCTGTCCGTCCCGCGCGGCACCGACAGGTCGGAGCCGCGCCCGGTGCTGGTGTTCCTGCACGGCTACGACGAGGGCGCGCCGATGGACATCCACCGCGCCCTCACGCTGCACGGTCCGCTGCGCCCGGGGAACCCCGCTATCGCGGTGGAGGAGTTCGTCGTCGTCGCTCCGCAGCTGCCCGTCCGCGGCGACCTGTGGTGGCGCTCCGCGGATGCGGTGCTCGGCATCGTGCAGCGCGTGCAGGCGGAGCACGGCGGCGACGCGCGGCGCACGTACCTGACGGGCTTCAGCTTCGGCGGGAACGGCGTGTTCGACCTGGCGCTGGCGCAGCCGGGACTCTGGGCGGCGCTCTGGGCCGTGGACCCCACGCGCATCCCCGCGCGGGACCCCGGCCTGCCGGTATGGCTGTCGTCCGGCGAAATCTCGCGGCGGCGGCAGGCGGGGTTCACCGCCGCGCTGCGCCTGGAGCCCGCCGGCACCGGCGAGCCCGGCGACCGCGTCTACACGGACCAGGGGATGGACCACGTGGGCACCGCCACGCTGGCCTACCGCGATGAGCGGATCTACCGCTGGCTCCTGGCCAGGCAGCGCCCAGGGTGAAGGATGCCGGCGGCGACGGCCGTCAATAGGCGTTGCAGCCGCTGCAGGAATACGCGACGGAGATGGGACGTACGTCGGCGGCGAACTTCCCGGTGGCATCACGGACTTCCACACCCAGCGTGAAGCTTCCAGGCTCCGCGAAGTACTCGGTGTGGGATGAAGTATCGCTCCCCGTCGGATAGCCGTCACGGTACCACTGGTACGTGAAGGGCGGCGTGCCCCCCTGCACCGCCGCCGTCCAGGTGGCGCTGCTCATCTGCGATCCATCCGTGTACACGTATCCCTCTTGCGGGCCATCGATGCGCGTCAGCACGCCGCCGACATCCACCGGCATCACCGCCACCCGCTCCGTCATCGTCTGGTCCACCACCGACACCCGGAGCCAGAAATTTTCGGTTCCGGTGTGGCCGGTGTAGGACTGTGAGTTGGCAACCAGCGCCCCGTCGCGGTACCAGTAGAAGCTGTACGGCGGGGTACCACCTGTTACCGCGGCACTCCAGGACGCGGTGGAATTGCGCGGCGGGATGGAAGTCCCGTCGATCACGTTGGCCATCGCGGAGGCAGCGTAGGTGATCTTGACTTCGGCGTAGGGATCGAAGGTGGTGCTGCCGGCGGGATTGTTCGTGGCGGAGAAAAATCCGTAGTCATACCGCCGGTCGAGCGACGTGCCGAGGGAGCCGCCCGTGCCTGCTTGATATTCCGTCGCGGGTTCGGCGAGCCCGGCCTGCCCCACCGTTCGAAACAGCGAGGCCCGCCTGGCCATGCGCTGCCCGTCCGAATTGTCGACGCGGGCTTCCGCATACCTGAAGTCGCGGTTCCCATAGTCGAGGACCCTTGCACCCGCGCGTTTCCACTCCCCCGCCGAGCCCAGAGGCACCGGGCAATCGCTCGGAATGAGCAATTCATAATCCAGGATGTACGCGTCAGAACCGTTCGTTGCTATCAGCGGGCACTTGCGCGTATCGAGATCATCACACGCGCCTCTACCCAGGACCAGAACGGACGCGGCAGCGAGGTTCATGAGCAATTTCATCGTCTCACCCCTCGCGCTCGACAACGGAGATCGAATCCGGCGTGACCGTCACCCATTCCACTGCACTTCCGCGGATAATTGGCACGGTTGCTTCAATCGTCTCCCGGTTCTGCGAGGACCACGACGTGGTCAGGAACCGCTCGGTGTGGCCGAGCGGCTGCTCATCGGCGGGGACCATGTAGTGGCCGCGCCCGTTGAGGTATACGTCGCGTGTTTCCCTTTGCCATCCCCCTCCAGCGGCACGCACCCGGATCGGACGGTCGAGCGTGAGCCGCCAGGCTGCGAGCACGGGATGGTGGAAGACACTCATCTGTACCAGGTGCGGCGGGGTGGTTACGCGCGCGCCGGTCCTGAGGCCCAGGCGCGCGACCGCACGCTCAGGCGTCATCACCACGTACTCCGCCGTATCCACGGGAACACCCCAGGAAACGAATTCATTACCACCATCTTGGGGGGTCATTACCAGGCCCCGCTCGTTCACGTACACATCAGTGTTGAAAGCCGACACGCCGACCAGCAGCACCGGCGAACGGCCATCCGTCAGGGTCACCAGATAGTAGGGGCCGAAGCCCTTCCGGTATCCCGGGGCGATCGGCCCGTCGGGGAAGCGGCCGTACGGCGACTCCGCGTAGAACACGCGCGGATGCACCCGCAAGCCTCGAAGGTCGATCCTCCGCCCCGCCTCCTTCTCCCAGCTGCGGTGAAAGAACTGGCCGAACGCCCGTACGTACCCCAGGGCCTGCTCACCCGCGCGCTCGGGGGAGATGATGGGATCCTCCCGCTGGTGGGTGGGGCCCGCATACGGAAAGGTCCCGTCCGCCGAGAGCGCCGCGGCGGCTTCGCCCGTCACGAATGCGCCGATCTCCGGCGGAGGTGCATCGATGCCGGTAGGGGTTCCGGCACCTCGATCGCATGCGGCAGCGACCACGAACGTACAGATCGCGAAGGCAGTGCCGAGCCCTCGAACGGCGTGACTGCGGACGGGAGCGACGGCTCCCGATTTACGTGGGGGCATGTGGACCTCCAGAGGGGACGCGGAGCCGATTGGTGGGTAGCCATGAGGCACGCACGTTCTGTGCCCTAAAGTGCGCTCCGGCGGCCTCAGAAACCCGGGTGCCCTCCGCGCCGGTCGTGCAGGCTCGAACCCCCGGCAGCGTCACAGCCGGTGGGAGCGCCGGGCACACGTCCTGGCTGGCATCGTGCAGCGGGCTCAGCACGACGGCAAAGGTGACCAGCACACAATGCGTGGTCGCGCGCATGGGCTCTCCGCGAGTTCAGGTGCCCGGCGATCGGGAACGGCCCCCGAGAAGATGGGGCTACGGCCAGCGCGCGAAAAGCACGCCCGTAAGACGCGACGGAGGGAGCGGATGATAGACGACCAGCCGGGCGGGCCGATCCGGTGGCGGATGCACCTGCCCGCCCCGCCGGAGCGCGTGTTCCGCGCGCTGGACACCGGCGAGGGGCGGGCGGCGTTCTGGGCCGAGTCCGCGGAGGAGAGCGGGGACGGCATCCATTTTCACTTCATAGATGGCTCACGCCACGTGAGCCGCGTAGTGGAGCGCGACGCGCCGCGCCGCTGGGTCATCGAGTACTTCTGCGGCGTGGCGGCGTTCGAACTGGCCCCGGACGGCGCGGGAGGCACGGACCTGCTGCTGATGCACACGGGTGTGCCCGGGGACGAGTGGCACGACGTGCACGCGGGGTGGCTGAACGTTCTATTCCCGCTGAAGGCGTGGCTGGCCCACGGCGTGGACCTGCGGAACCACGACCCCGCGCGCACGTGGGAGCAGGGCTACGCAGACCAGTGACGGGGAGTCAGGCGGATTCTGTCACGCTCTTCCGACATTACTTCCGTACGAAGTAAATGATACCGCCCACCACCATCCCACCCGCGAAGCCGGTGAAGGTGAAGAACACCGGCTCCGCAATGGCTTCACCGAGATTGGGTCCCGCCGTCGCGACGCCGACTGCGAGTCCGGCCGCTGCCCCGGCAAGCCCGCCCCACATCAAGTATGGCCCGATCTCCACCACGTCCCAACCTGTGCGATGGGGCGGTATATCGGGCTCCAGCGGAGCGGGCGCCCAGGTATGGACGGTGCGGCTAGCGCTCCGTGAACTGACGAACAGTCGGTGGTCCACGGGCGCGTGGAAGGCGATCGGTACGTCCGCCGGCGGGGGCTCCACCCCGGTGGCGTTCTGGGCGCATAGCGCCCGGGGCAGCGCGAGGAGCGCAAACGACAGGATTAACGGCAAATGCATCGGTCCCCCCGTTCGTAGTGATCCCCCAGCGCGGCGCGCACTTAGTGGCTGGGGAAGGCCCACAGACCGGCGCTTACCGGAGCGAATATCCGACCGCCAGCCGCGGCCGGCGTGGCGGCGAACAGCCCGTCGTGGCGGCTCCCCGGATCCCTCAACGTCACGTGTAGCCGCCCGGTGCGCCGGTCGAAGACGTGGAGGTTCCAGCCGTCGGCACCGTACAGCCACCGATCCGTGGCCAAGAGGTCGTGCTTCAACTGGCCCGAGTAGCGGGTCCGCCAGAGCACGCGCCCGTCGTCGGCCGAGAGGGCGCGAAGCGTCTCGGTCCCCCCATCGACGTACACCTCTCGGCCGAACGCCACCGGACCCGAGATCACGGCATTGAAAACGCCGGTTGCATCCGGCATTTGCCGCGGTACACTCCACGCTACGGCACCGGTCTGTGCGTCCAGGCCGAAGACTTCACCCGTGATCATCGAGACGATCACGCGGCCGGGCGTAACGGCCGGCGCGCCGGGCAGGCATAGGTGTGACGACCGGCGGGGGAGTGTGGTGCGCCAGATCTGCCGCCCCGTGACGGCATCCAGCGCGAGCACCCATCCTTCGCACACGGTCCCGGTAGCGTTTAGAAAGTGCCACACCGTCGCGTACACGGTACCGCCGCTCACACGCACGCCCTGAGCACCGAAGCGGTGAGGAATCCCGGGTTCCGGCTGCCACACCCAACGTACGCCCCCGGTCCGCAGATCTATCGCCGAAATCGATCCGCCCCACGCCGGAATGTAGACACTGAAGTTATCTGCGTCCACGTGCACGCCCCCCAGGCTTCCTGGGGCCAGGGCCCCGCCATCGATGGTGTCGGGCGGGGCCCGGTATCGCCAGAGTTCCACCCCCGTCAGCGCATCCAACCCAACCGTGTGGAAGAGGACCGGCGCGACCACCACACCGGCCCGGGTGACTAAGTTCTCCCCCTCCGGTCGCGAACGCCCCACTCGCGTCGCCCACAGTTGCCGGCCCGACCCCAAAGTACGGGCAATTACGTGCCCGTCGCCCGTGGCCGAAAACACGGCGCCCTTCTCCTCATCCACCGCCGGCTGCGGGGGCGCATACCCGCTGTGGGGCGCGTACCATGCGGTGAGGGGGCGGCGCGGGCCCAAGGAACCGTCGCAGCCGCTGATCACCAAGGCGGCCGCCGCACCGAGCCAGAGGGCGCCCTGGCCGGGCAGACTCCCCCGAACGGAAAGGCCAGAGTGCAGGGCCGACCGGGCGTGTACCCGTCGGGCGGGGCGTCCGGCTAGTGCTGAAGTTCGCACGAACCACACCCGGGGCCGGGATCGTCAGCAGGCGGTGAGGTGGTACTCGACGGACGCATGCCGATGTACTTCATCCCCGCGGCCGTGCCTTCCAAGCCGCGAGCCTTCCATACCAGCGTAAAATGATTTGCCAAGTCGACGCGGATGTTTAGAGGCGCCTCTGGGTCGGTACCCGGGTACGCAGAGTAGTCCTTGGGAATCAAACCATCAAAGGGGGTGCGTGTATTGGGCCCGTGCGTCCAGTTCCACCAACCCGGGGCCGGAGCTGCGGGACGGCCGGCGCACCGGGGCGGCACGCCGGCGGCGGCGGGCGCCCGGCTCAGCGCCTCGTCACCACGTATACGATGCCCCCAGCCGCCATTCCCACCCCCGCGCCGATGATGCTTCCCACGAAGACGCCAGCCATGCCGTCCAGGCCGCCGTCGGAGGTGGCCCCTCCCACCACGGCGCCGATCACCAGCCCGGGTACCATGCCCCAGGCCATGTACTCCACGAGGTCGTAGACGCTCCAGTCCTCCGCACGCAGTTCCACACGGCTCCGGCCGGCGCTGGCGAGCGTGGCGCGCACCTGGGGTCCGCCGACCAGCAGACGGTGATCCATGGGCGCGGAGAGCGCGCGGGAGGAAGGGGCTGCGGCGCCCTCCCCGGGGGACCGCTCCTGGCCGGCCGCCCCGGCCGGACGGAGCGCAATCGCCAGCGCCGCCAGCACCACGAGCTTTACGAAGCGCATCTTTCCTCCCGGTGGTATGGATGTCGTCCCGACGCCCTGCCCGGCCCGAGCCCGCCTGGCCGCTGCCGGATCGCGCGCGATGGGGATCTCCCGCGCCCGCGGACGCGTGAGCGGGACGGGCACCTCGGCCATGTGTGCGTCAACACACTCGGTTCGGCACGCGCCGCCGTCAAGGACGCGCGAGCGGTCGGCGGGTCGGCCAGACGCCGGCCGCCGGGGCCATACCGCGCCGGCGACCGCATCCGCCGGGCACGACGCGGGCGCAGGTCGCCGGCCTTCAACGGCGGGCGCGAGCGGAGCTGCACGACGGGCAGGAGCATCGTCCGTCCTTCCCGGGCCGCGGGCGGACACCGCCGCCGCATCACCGCCAGAAAGGCAGCATATGCGCCGTAACAGCAGGAAACTCCTGTAAATACGTGGCATGTGCGTTGCCTTGGTAGAGGGCAGCGCTTTACGCGCGCCCGGGCGAAGAACGCCTCGCGGCGCCTTTGTTTTCCGGTTCAAACCGCAACGTACACCTGACGAAAGGGAACCCGGCATGGCGAAGGTCATCGGGATCGATCTTGGGACCACCAACTCCGTGGTCGCCGTGATGGAAGGCGGCGATCCGGTGGTGATCCCCAACGCGGAGGGCGGCCGCACCACTCCGTCGGTGGTGGCGTTCACCAAGGACGGCGAGCGGCTGGTGGGCCAGGTGGCACGCCGCCAGGCCATCACCAACCCCACCAACACCATCTTCTCCATCAAGCGCTTCATGGGCCGCAAGGAGGCCGAGGTGAAGCAGGAGGAGAAGCTGGTGCCGTACGAGGTCACCGCGGGGCCCGGCGGGCTGGCGCAGGTGGAGGTGCCCAACGTGGGCAAGACCTTCACCCCGCCTGAGATCTCGGCGATGATCCTGCAGAAGATGAAGCAGACCGCCGAAGACTACCTGGGCCAGACGGTGACCCAGGCGGTGATCACCGTGCCCGCGTACTTCAACGACGCGCAGCGGCAGGCCACCAAGGACGCCGGCAAGATCGCCGGGCTGGAGGTGCTGCGCATCATCAACGAGCCCACGGCCGCCGCGCTGGCGTACGGCCTGGACAAGAAGAAGGAAGAGAAGATCGCCGTCTACGACCTGGGCGGCGGCACCTACGACATCAGCATCCTGGAGCTGGGCGAGGGGGTGTTCGAGGTCAAGGCCACCAACGGCGACACGCACCTGGGCGGCGACGACTTCGACCAGAAGATCATCGACTGGCTGGTGGAGGAGTTCCGCAAGGACCAGGGGATCGACCTGAGCAAGGACCCCATGGCCCTGCAGCGCCTGAAGGAGGCCGCCGAAAAGGCCAAGATGGAGCTGTCGACCACCATGTCGACGGACATCAATCTCCCCTTCATCACGGCCACGCAGGAGGGCCCCAAGCACCTGAACGTGAGCCTGAGCCGCGCGCGCTTCGAGCAGCTGGTGGACGACCTGGTGCAGCGCACCCGCGCGCCCATGGAGCAGGCGCTCAAGGACGCCGGCCTCAACAAGGGCGACATCGACGAGGTGATCCTGGTGGGCGGCAGCACGCGCATCCCCAAGATCCAGGAGATCGTCAAGGACTTCTTCGGCAAGGAGCCGCACCGGGGCGTGAACCCCGACGAGGTGGTTGCGGTGGGCGCGGCCATCCAGGGCGGCGTGCTGGCCGGCGAGGTGAAGGACGTGCTGCTGCTGGACGTGACCCCGCTGTCGCTGGGCATCGAGACGCTGGGCGGCGTG
>JAHWJJ010000007.1 GCA_019348475.1 Gemmatimonadota bacterium
GCGGGAGAGGCGGCGGCATGAGGCGCGTGATGTTCCTGGGCCAGAAGCAGTTCGGAGAATGCGCGTGGGACCTGCTGCGCGAACGGGAGGGGGCGGGGTTCCAGGTGGTGGCACTGGTCTCCAACCGATCCGCGGAAGCCGTGTGGTGGAACAGCGCCCGCATCTGGGAGACGCGGGGCGGCCGGGCGTTCGTGGACAACGCCGCGCGCAACGACGAGGCGATCCTGCGGGCCATCCGCGAGCTGCGGGTGGACACCATCCTCTGCGTGCAGCACGCGTGGGTGCTCCCGCCCCAGGTGCTGGGCGCGGTGGGGTACAACGCCCTCAACTTCCACAACGCACGCCTCCCGGACTACCGGGGGTACAACGCGGTGAACCACGCCCTCCTGAACGGCGACGACACCTTCACCTGCACCGGGCACTGGATGGCCGACCGGGTGGACGGCGGAGACGTGGCGTGCGAGGCCGTGTTCCGGGTGGACCCCGCGGAGACCGCCGTCTCGCTGTACGCCAAGTGCCACCACGCGGGGCTGCGCGCGTTCCGGGAGGTGCTGGACCGGCTGGACGCGATGGAGGCGCTGCCGCGCCGCCCCCTGGCGGGCGAGGGCACGTTCTACTCGCGCCGCTCCGCCGAGGCGCTGCGCGACGCCACGGACTGCGGACCCGAAGAGCAGGCGCTGCGTGCCCGCGCCCTCTTCTTTCCCCCGTTCGAGCCCGCCTACGTGCGCGTGGGCGAGCGCAAGCTGTACCTGCTTCCCGAGTCGGTGCGGGAGTCCGGGTTCGACACCTCGCGCTCCGGGACGCTGCAGCGGATGATGGACACGGTCGACGTATCGTACGTGCAGGTCGGCTGACACCAGGTCCTGGAAAGGAAGGTTCTCTGCCGATCGTGGCGGGTACGGTCTTCACCCGGCGCACGCAGGCGTCGAGCCCGTGGTGCGGCCGACGGGGTGGCGGTCCAAAAGCCACACCTGCCCGAGCTCCGTGCTCGAACCGGAGTTCGGACGCATCGTCTGGGCGGGCACGGAGGAACCGGTCCCGGACCACCGCCGGGTGACGCACGGCCGCCACGAGCGTCAGGGGTGCGGCCCCGCGCAGCGACGACGTCCGGCGACCGATCCTGCTGGCCCGCAACACCTTCTGCGGGCGCGCCGCCTTGACAGCGGGCGTCCGTTTTCGATATGGTTGCGCCTTTTCTCCCGGAGCGCCGCGCGCGCCCGGGCGGCTTGCCCCTTTTTCCGAAGGCCCGTGTTGCGCACCATCGTGACCGTTGTGGGGGCGCGCCCACAGTTCATCAAGGCCGCTCCCCTGAGCGCGGCGCTGCGCGCGCGTGCGCGCGAGGTGCTGGTGCACACGGGCCAGCACTTCGATCCCGGGATGTCGGACGTCTTCTTCACCGAGCTGGGGCTGCCGCGGCCGGACCACCACCTGGGGATCTCCGGCGGTCCGCACGGGCGGCAGACCGGCGCCATGCTGGCCGCCATCGAAGAGGTGCTGGAGTCCGAGCGCCCCGACATCGCGCTGGTCTACGGCGACACCAACTCCACCCTGGCGGGCGCCCTGGCCGCGGCCAAGCTGCACATCCCCATCGCCCACGTGGAGGCGGGGCTGCGCAGCTTCAACCGCGCCATGCCCGAGGACGTGAACCGGGTGCTCACCGACCACGTCTCCACCTGGCTCCTGGCGCCCTCCGAGGCGTCGCGCCTGCAGCTGGAGCGCGAGGGGATCACCCGGGGCGTGCACGTGGTGGGCGACATCATGTACGACGCCATCCTGCGGCACCGCGAGCGGGCCGCGGCCAGCCCTTTTCCCGCGGCGCTGGGGCTCGAACCGGGCCGGTACTACCTGTGCACCATCCATCGCGCCGAGAACACCGACGACCCGGCCCGCCTGCGCCGCCTCTTTACCGGACTTGCGCGGCTGGACCGGCCCGTCGTGCTCCCGCTGCACCCGCGGACGCGGGGCCGCCTGGCGGAGTTCGGGATCGAGCCGGGCGCGGGCGTGCGGACGATCGATCCCGTCGGATACCTGGACATGCTTCGGCTTCAGCAGGCCAGCGCCTGCGTGCTCACCGACTCGGGCGGGGTGCAGAAGGAGGCGTACTACCTTGAGGTGCCCTGCGTGACGCTGCGAGACGAGACGGAGTGGACGGAGACGGTGGAGACGGGGTGGAACCGGCTGGCGGGGACCGATCCCGACGCCATCGAAGCCGCCGTGCGCGGCCTGGCGGGGTACCGCGGGGCGCGGCCGCCGCTGTACGGGCGGGGCGACAGCGCGCGGCGCATCGCCGGCGTGCTGCTGGGCGAGATCCCCGCGCGGGAGGCTGCCTGATGTGCGGCATCGGCGGAGTGCTGGACCTGGAGTACGCCCCCGTCCCCGGGCTGGGGCACAAGCTGTACGGGATGAACCAGCTGCTGGCCCACCGCGGGCCCGACGGGCAGGGGGTGTGGGCGCACGAAAGCGGCCGCGTGGGGTTCGCGCACCGGCGGCTCAGCATCATCGACCTGAGCGGCGGCCACCAGCCCATGCTGGACGCCGGCGACAACGTGGTCACCTACAACGGCGAGATCTACAACTACCTGGAGCTGCGCGACGAGCTGGGGCGCGAGGCGTTCCGCACCGCCTCCGACACCGAGGTCATCCTGCGGGCGTACCGCCGCTGGGGGCCGGAGTGCGTCACCCGGTTCCGGGGGATGTTCGCCTTCGCGCTCTGGGACGAGCAGGCCCAGCGTCTGTTCTGCGCCCGCGACCGCTTCGGCATCAAGCCGTTCTACTACACGGTGGCCGGCGGGCGGCTGTACTTCGCGTCGGAGGTCAAGGCGCTGCTCCCGTTCGTGGACCAGGTGGAGACCGACCTGGCGGGGTTCAAGGATTACCTGGCGTTCCAGTTCTGCCTGGGGGGCAAGACCCTGTTCAAGGGGATCCACGAGCTACCCCCGGGGCACGTGCTCACCGCCAGCAACGGCGTGCTGCAGGTGCGGCGCTACTGGGAGGTATACTATCACATCGACTTCGACCACACCGCCCGGTACTTCGAGCAGAAGCTGGAGGCGCTGCTGGAGGACTCGGTGCGCGTGCACCTGCGCAGCGACGTGCCGCTGGGGGCGTACGTGAGCGGCGGGCTGGACTCGGGGGTGATCGCCGCGCTGGCGGCCCGCCAGGAGGGCGGCGCGCTGATGTGCTTTACGGGCAAGTACTCGCTGGGCCCGGAGTACGATGAGAGCGGCTACGCGCGCGCGCTGGCCGGGCACTGCGGCTTTCCCCTGGTGGAGCGCGAGATCACCTCGCGCGACTTCGTCGACAACATCCGCGACGTGATCTACCACCTTGACTTTCCGGTGGCGGGGCCGGGGTCGTTCTCGCAATACATGATCTCCGAGACGGCGGCCCGGCACAGGAAGGTGGTCCTCGGCGGGCAGGGGGGCGACGAGATCTTCGGCGGCTACACGCGGTACCTGATCGCCTACTTCGAGCAGTGCATCAAGGCGGCGATCCAGGGGACGATGAACGACGGCAACTTCGTCGTCACCTACCAGTCCATCATCCCCAACCTGGTGGCGCTGCGCGGCTACGAGCCCATGCTGCAGGAGTTCTTCAGGGACGGGCTGTTCGAGCCGATGGACCGCCGCTACTTCCGCCTGGTGAACCGCGCGCCGCACCTGGGGCAGGAGATCCGCTGGGACGCGCTGGGCGACTACTCGCCGTTCGACACCTTCGGCGAGGTGTTCAACGGGGCCAACGTGGGCAAGGAGTCGTACTTCGACCGCATGACCCACTTCGACTTCAAGACGCTGCTGCCGGCGCTGCTGCAGGTGGAGGACCGGGTGAGCATGGCCCACGGGCTGGAGTCGCGGGTGCCGCTGCTGGACCACCCGCTCATCGAGTTCGCCGCCACCATCCCGGCCGACGTGAAGTTCAAGGACGGGCACATGAAGCACGTGTTCCGCCAGACCTTTCAGCACCTGCTGCCGCGCGCCATCGTGGAGCGCACCGACAAGATGGGGTTCCCCACGCCCTTCACCCGCTGGGTGAACGGCGAGGCGCGCGACTTCGTGCACGACGTGTTCTCCAGCACCGCCGCACGGGGCCGCGCCCTGGTGGACAACGCCCGGGTTCTGGAGTGGATGGAGAAGGAGTCCAGGTTCGGCCGCAACACGTGGGGGCTGCTGTGCCTGGAGCTGTGGCACGCCGAGTTCCACGACCGCCCCGTGCGTTTGCCCGAGGTGGAGGAGCCGGTTAGATTGGAGGTTTGTTCTGCGGCGGGTGCCGGGGCCACTCCGGCGCCCGCCTGATCCTGACCTTGAGGAAATCAACCGTGAGACTGCTCATTACCGGCGGGTCGGGCTTCATCGGCTCGCACCTGGCCGACGCGCGCCTGGCCAAGGGCGACGACGTGCTGGTGATCGACAACTTCGAAACGGGGCGGCGCGACAACCTGGCGCCCCACCCGCGGCTGGAGGTGGTGGAGGGCTCCATCGCCGATGCGGCGCTCGTGGCCGAGACCTTCGAGCGCTTTCGCCCCGACGTGGTGGTGCACGCGGCCGCATCGTACAAGGATCCCGAGAACTGGGCCGAGGACGCCGACACCAACGTGCGCGGCAGCGCCCTGGTCACCCAGGCCGCGCAGCGCGTGGGGGCGCGGCGGCTGATCTACTTCCAGACCGCGCTGTGCTACGGGCTGGTGCCGCTGGAGCAGCCGATCACGCTGAGCCACCCGATCCGCCCCGACGGCAGCAGCTACGCCATCAGCAAGACGGCCGGCGAGCAGTACATTGCGCTCAGCGGCATGGAGTTCCTGTCGTTCCGCCTGGCCAACGCGTACGGCCCCCGCAACATCAGCGGCCCGCTTCCCACCTTCTTCCAGCGCCTCACCGAGGGGAAGAAGTGCTTCGTGATGGACACGCGACGGGACTTCGTGTACGTGGCCGACCTGATCCAGGTGGTGGACCGAGCGATCGACGGGCAGGGTGCGCCGGGGTACTACCACATCTCGTCGGGCGGCGACTACGCCATCGCCGAGCTGTTCGAGGCCACGGTGCGGGCGCTGGGCGTGACGCTGGACGAGGAGGTGGAGGTGCGCCCCCGCAACCCCGACGACGCGTTCACCATCCTGCTGGACCCGTCCAAGACCAACGAGCAGTTCGCCTGGAAGGCCTCCACCCCGCTGGACGAGGGGGTCGCGCGCGCCATCGACTACTACCGCGAGTTCGGGATCCAGGAGACGTTCACGCACCTGAAGCTGGCATCCGAGTGAGCACGGGCGAAAGCATGGACGACGCCGCGGTGCTGGTCACCGGCGGCGCCGGGTTCGTGGGGAGCAACCTGGTGCGCCTGCTGCTGGAGGCAGGCGCCGCCTCGGTGCACGTGGTCGACAACCTGCTTTCCGCCGAGCGCGCCAACGTCCCCGGCGACCCGCGGGTGCGCTTTACCGAGGGCTCGGTGGCCGACGTCGCGGTCGTGGGCGCGCTGGAGGACGAGTACGTCTACGCCTTCCACCTGTGCACCTACCACGGCAACCAGAGCTCCATCGCCGACCCGCTGGCCGACCACGAGCACAACCAGGTCACCAAGCTCAAGCTGTTCGAGCGGATGAAGGACTTCAGCCGGCTGCGCAAGCTGGTGTACAGCGCGGCGGGGTGCGCGGTGGCGGAAAAGACGTACGACCGCGCCAGCGCCACCAGCGAGGACGCGCCGGTTTCGCTGCGCATGGACAGCCCGTACTCGATCTCCAAGATCGTGGGCGAGTTCTACGCGGTGTACTACCACGACCGGCACGCGCTCCCCACAGTGCGGGCGCGCTTTCAGAACGTGTACGGGCCGGGGGAGATCCTGGGCGCGGGGCGGTGGCGCGGCACGCCGGCCACGGTGTGGCGAAACGTGACCCCCACCTTCGTCTACAAGGCGCTGCACGGCGAGGCCCTGCCCCTGGAGGCCGGGGGCGCGGCCACCCGCGACTTCATCTACGTGGACGACATCTGCGCGGGGCTCATCGCCTGCGCGCTGCGCGGCGCGCCGGGCGACGTGTACAACCTGGCCAGCGGCGCCGAGACCTCCATCGCGCAGCTGGCGGAGCGCATCAACGCGCTCACCGGCAACCCCACGCCGCCGGACGTGCTGCCGGCGCGCAGCTGGGACCGCTCCGGCTGCCGCTACGGGAGCACGGAAAAGGCGCGCGAGGTGCTGGGCTTCGAGGCGCGCGTGCCGCTGGACGAGGGGCTGCGCCGCACGGTGGAGTGGACGCGGGCCAGCCTGCCGCTGATCGAGTCGTGCATCGCCCGCCACGCGGACCGCATGGCGGCGGCGCTCGCCGCGGCGTGAACCCGTGAGCGTTGCGGCTGCCGCCGTGCCCGCGGCCCCCTCGCGGGCCACTCCCGTGGCGGAAGTGGTGTTCCGCGGGCTGGTGCTGCTGTTCGCGGGCACCGCCCTGGCCGCCTACACCCTTGGCCCGATCCCCGCGCCGTGGGTGGCGCAGGGCGGGCTGGTGGCGCTGGCGGCGGCGCTGGTGCTGGGGCGCGACCGGGTGATGGTGGTGCCGGGGGGCACGGTGCTGGTGGCCTTCGTGGCCTGGGCGCTGGCGGTGAACGTGCTGCAGGCCGACCGCTACATGTCCATCATGCCCATGAACGCCTCGCTGCCGTACCCGCTGTACGTGGCGGTGCGCTACGTGGGCATCTTCTCGTTCGCGGCGGCGTTCTACCTGGCGCTGTGGCTGATGTACCGGGGGTACGCGCCGCGGCTGGTGAACGCGGTGGTACTGGTGGGAGTGTCCGTGGCGCTGTTCTCGTTCTACGTGTACGCGGCGCACATCTTCGGCCTTCCCGAGCCCCCCCGCAACCGCGCCGGCACCGGCGACGCGGGCGGCCCGCAGGCCACGCTGTTCAGCTCGGGAAGCACCGGGGTGTACCGGCGCATGCTGGGGCCGTTTCGCGAACCCAGCCAGCTGGCCGAGTGGCTTTTGATCCCGTTCTTCTTCAGCTTCGCGCGCACCGGGCGGCTGGCGCGCACCTGCCGTGCCTGCCTGGGAGGTGCGCTGGTGCTCACGGTGAGCATGGGGGGATTGGTGAGCGCGTGCGCCGGGGCGGTGATGGGGCTGCTGCTGACCCACCCCCTGCGGGCCGGCAACCGCCGGCGGGTGGTGGTGATGCTCGCCACCGTGGGGGCCGTGGCGTTCGTCGCCGGCGGCATCTCGGTGGGCGCGGGCGAGAACGTGACCAACCTCCTGTCCATCGTCACCTTCCGGATCGACGAGATCCTGGAGGGCGGGATCGGGCAGTCCAACCGCGGCTACGTGCTGGACTACATCCGCGAGAACCCGGCGCCGCCGCTGGGCTACGGTATGGGTAACGGCAACATCATCTTCTCCGAGCACGCGGGGCTGCACCGGCCGGTGTCGTTCCTGAGTCTGTACGTGAACGTGCTGTACTCGGCCGGGGTGGTGGGGCTGGCGCTGCTCGCGATCTTCCTGGCCAGGCCGGTCCTGCGGGCCATGCGCACGCGCGGGGACACCGAGCTGGGCGCCACGCCGGTGTTCCTGATGGCGTACCTGGCCCATATGGTCATGTTCGCCGTGAACTCGGAGGAACTGACCATCCCCTTCGCCCTGGCCGCGGCGGTGCTGGTCTACCAGGTGGGACGCGTATGGCCGCGCCCCGCGGCCTCCCCCCCGCCGCCCGCGGGGGCGGCGTGAGCGCGCGCGCGTACGCCGGGCGCGGCGAACGGGTGGCCCCCGCGCGCGCAGCCGACGCGCCGCCGACGCGGGGAACGCGGGTGCTCACCTTCATGGACTACTACCTCCCCGGCTTTCGCGCCGGGGGGCCGATCCCCGCGGTGGCCAACCTGGTGGAGGCGCTGGCGCCGGACGTGCGGTTCTCCGTCGTCACGCGCGACCACGACCTGGGGGTGGACGCGCCGTACCCGCAGGCGCGGCGCGGCGCGTGGGCGCAGGCGGGGTCGGCGCGGGTGCGCTACGCGTCGCGCTGGGGGCTGGGGGCGCTTCCCCTGATGCGGCTGGTGCGCACGGAGCCGCACGAGGTGGTGTACCTGAACAGCTTCTTCTCGCGCATCTCCATCCGGCTGCTGGTGCTGCGCTGGCTGGGCCTGGTGCCGCGCGCGGGACTCGTCGTCGCCCCGCGGGGGGAGTTCGCGGCGGCGGCGCTGCGCACACGGCGGTGGCGCAAGCGCGCGTGGATGGCCGTGTCCGCGCGCCTGGGGGTGTGCCGCGACGTGGTGTGGCAGGCGTCCAGCGCGCACGAGGCGGAGGAGATCCGCGCCTTCTGGGACGCGGACGTCCCCACGTTCCTTACCCCCGAACTCCCCTCGGCGCTGGGGCCGGCGGTGGCGCGGTCCCCGAAGCGGAGGGGCGAGGTGCGGCTGGTGTCGGTCGCGCGGATCTCGCGAATCAAGAACATCGACGGCGCGCTGCGCATGCTGGCCGGGGTGCGGACCCCGGTGGCGCTGGAGGTTTACGGGCCCATCGAGGACGCGGCGTACGCCGAGGAATGCCGTGCGGCGGCGGCCGCCCTTCCCGCGCACGTGCGGGTGCGCTTTCACGGGGAGCTTCCGCGCGAGCGGCTGCCGGAGGTGCTGGCGGACGCCCACGCCTTTTACCTTCCCACGCTACGCGAGAACTACGGCCACGCGATCATCGAGGCCATGTCGGCGGGGTGCCCGGTGCTCATCAGCGACCGGACGCCCTGGCGGGCGCTGGAGGCGCGGGGGGTGGGATGGGACCTGCCCGTGGACGACGCCGGCGCCTTTCGCGCGGCGGTCGAGCGGCTGGCGGCCATGCCGGCGGAGGAGCACGCGCGCTTTTCGGCCGCGGCCGCGGCTTATGCACGCGAGGTGGCGGCGGACCCCGGGCCGCTGGAGCAGCACCGGGCGCTGTTCCGCGCCGCGCGCGGGGCGGCCCCCGGCGGCGGGGCCGGCGACCCGGTTCCCGTCCCGGTGCTGGCCCGGCGGAGCGGTCCGTGCGCATCCTGATCGTTACGCAGTACTTCTGGCCCGAGAACTTCCGGATCAACGACCTGGCGGCGGGGCTGGTGGAGCGCGGGCACGAGGTCACCGTGCTCACGGGCGTCCCCAACTACCCCGGCGGACGGTTCTTCGACGGATACGGGCTGTTCCGCCGGGGGCGCGAAGAGTTCAACGGCGTGCGGGTGCACCGCGTTCCGCTGGGGCCCAGGGGCGGCGCCGGCGGCGTTCGGCTGGGCGCCAACTACCTGTCGTTCGCCCTGTCGGCCAGCGTGCTGGCCCCGCTGGCGGCGCGCGGGCGCTTCGACGTGGTGTTCGTCTACGAGCCGTCGCCGATCACCGTGGGGATCCCCGCGCTGGTGCTGAAGCGCATCAAGCGGGCGCCGGTGCTGTTCTGGGTGCAGGACCTGTGGCCGGAAAGCCTGTCCGCCACCGGCGCGGTCCGCTCGCCGCGGATCCTGCGGGCGGTGGAGCGGCTGGTCCGGCGCATCTACCGCGGCAGCGACCTGATCCTGGTGCAGTCGGAGGCCTTCGCCCCCTCGGTGGCGCGGCTGGCGGGCGGGGACGAGCGCATCCGCTACTTTCCCAACACGGCCGAAGCCTTCTACCGGCCGGTGCCGCGCGAGGCCGCGGCCGGCCTTCCGCCGCTCCCCGACGGGTTTCGGGTGATGCTGGCGGGGAACATCGGGGCCGCGCAGGACTTCGGGACGGTGCTGGCGGCGGCCGAGCGGCTGCGCGACCGCCCCGACGTGCACTGGCTGGTGGTGGGTGACGGGCGGATGCGTCAGTGGGTGCAGGAGCAGGTGGCCGCGCGGGGGCTTGGCGGGACGGTGCACCTGCTGGGGCCGCACCCGCCCGAGCGAATGCCCGGGTTCTTCGCGCACGCGGACGTGCTGCTGGCGTCGTTGCGCCGCGACCCGATCTTCGCCTCGACCATCCCTTCCAAGGTGCAGTCGTACATGGCGTGCGCGCGCCCCATCATCGCGGCGCTGGACGGCGAGGGGGCGCGGGTGGTGGAGGAGAGCGGGGCGGGGCTGGCGTGCCCCGCCTCGGACCCCGACGCGCTGGCCGACCGCGTCCGCACCCTCGCCGCGCTCCCGGCGGCGGAGCGGGCGCGCATGGGCGAGCGCGGCCGCGCCTACTTTCTCGAGCACTTCGAGCGGGAGATGCTGCTCGATCGGCTGAACGGGTGGATGGAGGAACTGGTGAACGGAGCGGCTTCGTGAGGATCCTGGTGCTGGGCGGGGACGGGATGCTGGGGCACCGGCTGCTGAAGGAGCTGCGCCCGCGCCACGACGTGCGCGGCACGCTGCGCCAGGACGCCGCGGCGTACGGGCACTACGGGCTGTTTCCGGCGGAGAGCAGCTACTTCGGCGTGGACGTGCGCTCGCTCGAGCGGATGGCCGAGGTGTTCGCCGACTTTCGGCCGGAGGCCGTGGTGAACGCGGTGGGGATCGTCAAGCAGCGGGCCAGCGCGCACGACGCCATCCCCAGCCTGGAGATCAATTCGCTCCTCCCCCACCGGCTCTCGGTGCTGTGCCGCGGCGCGGGCGCGCGGCTGGTGCACGTCTCCACCGACTGCGTGTTCTCCGGCGAAGAGGGGATGTACCGCGACGACGACCCGTCGGACGCAAAGGATCTGTACGGAAAGAGCAAGTACCTGGGCGAGGTGGGCGACCCGGGGTGCATTACGCTGCGCACCTCCATCATCGGCCCCGAGCTGGCCCGAAAGACGGGGCTGCTGGAGTGGTTCCTGGCCCAGACGGGGACCATCCGCGGCTTTCGCCGCGCCATCTTCAGCGGCTTCACCACGGCGGAGCTGGCCCGCGTGATCGAGACGCTGCTGGTGCGGCATCCCGGCGCATCGGGCGTGTACAACGTATCCACCGACCCCATCAACAAGTACGACCTGCTGGTGGGGCTGCGCGACCGGCTGGGCCGGGACGTGGAGATCGTGCCCGACGACGACTTTCACTGCGACCGCAGCCTGGACTCCAGCCGCTTCCGCGCGGAGTTCGGCTACACCCCGCCGTCCTGGGACGGGCTGCTGGACGAGCTGGCGGGCGAAATCAAGGCAGGCAAGCGATGATCCTGGAAGGAAAGAGCGTCCTGGTCACCGGGGGCACCGGGTCCATGGGCAAGAGCTTCGTGCGGCGCGTGCTCAGCGGCGAGCTGGGCACCCCGCGCAAGGTGATCGTGCTTTCGCGCGACGAGGGCAAGCAGCACGACATGCGCACCTCGTACCTGCACATGAAGGCGGCCACCGACGAGGTGATCTACCGCAACTTCATGAACGTGCTGGAGTTCCGCATCGGCGACGTGCGCGACTACGCCGACGTGTGCACGGCGCTGCGCGACGCCGACATCGTGGTGAACGCGGCGGCGCTCAAGCAGGTGCCCAGCTGCGAGTACTTTCCCACCCAGGCGGTGCTCACCAACTGCATGGGGGCCACCAACATCGTCCGCGCCATCGAGGAGAACGGCTACCCGGTGCAGACGGTGGTGGGCGTGAGCACCGACAAGGCGTGCAAGCCGGTGAACGTGATGGGGATGACCAAGGCCATCCAGGAGCGCATCTTCGTCAGCGCCAACGTGCTCAGCCCGCGCACCCGGTTCATCGGCGTGCGCTACGGCAACGTGCTGGCCTCGCGGGGCTCCGTCATCCCCCTGTTCCACGAGCAGATCCGCAACGGTGGGCCGGTGACGCTCACGGTGCCGGAGATGACGCGCTTCCTCCTCTCGCTCAACCAGGCGGTGGACACCGTCTTCGCCGCGCTGCTGCACGGCCGGCCGGGGGAGATCTTCGTCCCCGACGCCCCCGCGGCCACGGTGGAGAACATCGCCCGGGCGCTGATCGGCGAGCGGCCGATCCAGATCCGGGTGACGGGGATTCGCCCGGGCGAAAAGATGCACGAGATCATGGTGTCGGACGAGGAGGCGCCGCAGTGCGTGCGCCGCGGCGGCTACTACGCCATCCGCCCCATGCTTCCCGAGCTGCGCAGCCCCGGCGAGGAGCCGGGCGGGGCGCTCTCGAAGGAGCTCTCGTCCGGCGACAGCGTGCTGGACTTCGCTGGGACGGTGGAGCTGCTGGCGCGCCACCGCCTGCTCCTGGACGACGCGCCGGCGCTGGCGGGGCACGGCGGCGAGCTGCTGCGGTGAGCGAGCGGATGAAGGTGATGACCATCGTGGGCACCCGGCCGGAGATCATCAAGCTCTCGCGGACGATCCACGAGCTGGACCGCTACACCGACCACGTGCTGGTGCACACCGGGCAGAACTACGACTACGAGCTCAACGAGATCTTTTTCCGCGAGCTGGAGATCCGCCGCCCGGACCACTTTCTGGACGCGGCGGGGGCCACGGCGGCGGAGACGATCGGCAACGTGATCGCGCGCGCGGACCGGGTGATCGAGGCGGAGCGGCCGGACGCGCTCCTCCTGCTGGGCGATACGAATTCGTGCATCTCGGCGCTTTCCGCCAAGCGGCGGCGGGTTCCCGTCTTTCACATGGAGGCGGGGAACCGCAGCTTCGACGAGCGGGTGCCGGAAGAGATCAACCGCCGGGTGGTCGACCACCTGAGCGACGTGAACCTGGTCTACACCGAGCACGCGCGGCGCTACCTGCTGCGCGAGGGGATCCGCCCGGAGACGGTGATCAAGACCGGCTCGCCGATGCGCGAGGTGCTGTCGCACTACGCGGAGCGCATCGACGGGTCCGACGTGCTGCCACGGCTGGAGCTGGAGCCGGAGCGCTTCATCGTGGTCAGCGCGCACCGGGAGGAGAACGTCGACAGCGAAGCCAACTTCCGCGGGCTGATCGATTCGCTGAACGCGCTCGCGGAGCGGTGGGGCTTTCCCGTGATCGTCAGCACCCATCCGCGCACCCGGCTGCGGATGGACGCCGCGGGCGAGCTGGGGCTGGACGCACGTGTGCGGCTGATGAAGCCGCTGGGGTTCTTCGACTACGTGCACCTGCAGCGCCGCGCCTTCTGCGTGGTGTCGGACAGCGGGACGATCACCGAGGAGTCGTCGCTGCTGGGATTTCCCGCCGTCACCATCCGCGAGGCGCACGAGCGGCCGGAAGGGATGGACGTGGGGACGCTGGTGATGTGCGGGCTGCGCCCGGCGGACGTGCTGCGCGCGGTGGAGGTGGTGACGGACCAGGCGCGCGAGCGCGGGCGCCGGCCGGCCACGGTGCCGGACTACGAGACGGAGACCGTCTCGCTCAAGGTGGTGCGGATCATCCTTTCGTACACGCGGTACGTGAACCGCACGGTCTGGAATGCCTGAGGGCGCGTTCGCGGACGGGCCGGTGCTGGTGACGGGGGCCAGCGGCTTCGTGGGTCGGCACCTGACGCGCGAGTTCGTCCGCGGCGGGGCGCGGGTGCGCGGGCTGGTGCGGCCGGGGTCGGCGGGGCTGGAGGCGGGGGTGGAACCCGCCCCCGCGGGCGACCTGCTGGACCGCGTGGCCGTGCGCCGTGCGTGCGCGGGGGTGCACACGGTGGTGCACCTGGCGGCGCGGGTGCACGTGATGCGCGACACGGCGGCCGACCCCCTGGCGGAGTTCCGCGCGGTGAACGTGGAGGGGACGCGGGTGCTGGTGGAAGAGGCGGCCGCCGCCGGGGTCCGCCGCCTGGTGTTCGCCAGCTCGGTCAAGGCGGTGGGCGAAAGCACCCCCGACGGCTGCTGGACCGACGCGGTGGAGCCCCGCCCCGTGGACCCGTACGGCATCAGCAAGCTCGAGGCGGAGGGGGTGGTGCGCGCCGTGGCCGGCGCGGCGGGGATGCACGCCCCCATCCTGCGGCTGCCGCTGGTGTACGGCACGGGCGTCAAGGGGAACATGCGCACCCTCTTCGCCGCGGTGCGCCGGGGGATCCCGCTGCCGCTGGGGGGGATCCGCAACCGCCGCAGCCTGCTGTTCACGGGAAACCTGGTGGCGGCGGTGCACGCCGTGCTGGCAGCGCCCGCCGCCGCGCGCGAAACGTTCTTCGTGAGCGACGACCACGACCTCTCCACCGCGGAGCTGGTGCGCGGGATCGCCCGGGCGCTGGGCCGCCGCCCGCGGCTGATCCACGTTCCCCCGGCGCTCTTTCGCGCCGCGGGCGCCGCGGGCGACCTGGCCGCGCGCTTCGCGCCCGTCCCCCTCACCACCGCCGCGGTGGACCGGCTGCTGGGCTCGCTGTGCCGGGACGTGTCGCGGCTGCGCGCGCTGACCGGCTACCGCCCCCCGTTCACGCCGGGCGAGGGGCTGCGCGAGGTCGGGGCGGGGTTCGTGAAGGGGTAAAGGGGTGAAGGGGTGAAGGGGTGAACGGGTGAAGGGGCGAGGGACAAGGGACGGGGAGTCGGCACTGGGCACTGGGCACTGGGCACTGGGCACTGGGCACTGGGCACTGGGCACTCGGCACTCGGCACTCGGCACTCGGCACTGGCTGGTGAAGGAGTAAGGCGGGTCCGATTGACGGCGCGGGCGGAGCGTGTATCTTCCGCCCGCCTTTTCCATTCTGCACAGAAGAAACGAAACGGATCTCGTGAGCGTCATCGTAGGAATCAACGCGTATCATGCCGGGGCTTCGGCCGCCGTGCTCGTGGACGGGGTGCCGGTGGCGGCGATCGCCGAAGAGCGGCTGAACCGCGTGAAGTACTACGCCGGCTTTCCGTCGCTCGCGCTGGCGCGGTGCCTGGAGATCGCCGGCGTGCGTGCGGAAGACGTCACCCACGTCGCCATCGGCAGGGACTCGTCCGCCAACCGTGCCAAGAAGGTGGAGTACACGCTGCGCAACCCCAGCCGTCTGCTCAACCTGCTCAAGATCCGCACCGCGCGTTCGGAGCTGGACGACCTGCGCCCCGGCGTGGCCGAGGCACTGGGCGTGGACGGGGACAGGTTGAAGTTCCGGCAGCACAATGTGGAGCACCACCTGGCCCACGTAGCCAGCAGCTACTTCGCCTCGGGGTGGGACGCCGCCGCCGGCCTGTCCGTGGACGGCTCCGGCGACTTCGTCACCTGCATGATGGCGGACTGCCGCGGCAACTCCATCGACGTCAAGCACCGCGTGTACGTCCCCCACTCGCTGGGCTCGCTGTACACCATGGTGTGCGAGTTCATCGGCTACGACCGCTACGGCGACGAGGGGAAGGTGATGGGGCTGGCCCCCCTGGGCCAGAACACCTACCGCGAGCACTTCGACCAGATGCTCCGGCTTACCGACACCGGCATCGAGCTCAACCCGAAGTTCTTTCTCCCCTTCGGCTCGAACCAGGGGATGAGCATCGACGAGAGCGGGCAGATGATCGTGCACCGCCACTACAGCGACTACATGGTGGAGGTGTTCGGCCAGTCCCGCGGCCGCCAGGACGAGATCACGCAGCGCGACATGGACATGGCGTACGGGGTGCAGTACGTGTTCGAGAAGGGCTACATGCACCTGCTGAACCTGCTGCACCGGATGGTGCCGACGACGGAGCGGGTGGCGCTGGCCGGCGGGTGCGCGCTCAACAGCGTGGCCAACGGCAAGCTCTTCGACGAGACCCCGTTCCGCGAAACCTGGATTCAGCCCGCCGCGGGCGACGACGGCCTCGCCCTGGGCGCGGCGCTGTACGTGAGCCGCTGCGTGCTGGGGGAGGACGCGCGCACCGAGTTGAACCACGCCTACCTGGGCCCGGCGTACGGCGAGGCGGAGATCGAGGCGGCGCTCAAGACCGCCGGGGTGCGGTACGAGCGGCTGGAGCGCGACGAGCTGATCCGCCGCACGGTGGACCACCTGGAGCGCGGTGACGTGGTGGGCTGGTTCCAGGGGAAGATGGAATGGGGCCCGCGCGCGCTGGGCAACCGCTCCATCCTGGCGCACCCCGGGCGTCCGGACATGAAGGACGTGCTGAACGCGCGCATCAAGCGCCGCGAGTGGTTTCGCCCCTTTGCCCCCGCCGTGCTGGCGGAGCGCCAGGGCGAGATCTTCGAGCATGAGCACCCGTCTCCGTTCATGCTGCACGTCTACAAGATCCGGCCGGAGTGGCGCGAGCGGCTCACCGCGGTGAACCACCTGGACAACACGGGCCGCCTGCAGTCGGTGGAGCGGTCGGAGAACCCGCTGTACTACGACCTGATCCGGGCCTTCGGCGAGCGCACCGGCATTCCCGTGCTCCTCAACACCAGCTTCAACGAGAACGAGCCGATCGTCAACACGCCCGCGGAAGGGGTGGACTGCTTCGCCCGCACCCGGATGGACGTGCTGGCCATGGGACCGTTCCTGTGCACCAAGGAAGGCTAGGGTGGCGCCGCTGGGTGAATGGCGGCTGGAGCGCGAGCCGGCGCTCGACGGCTACACGGTGGAGTGGGCCCAGCCGGACCGCCTGATCCTGTCACGCCGCAACGCGCTGTACGAGACCGCGGAGCCCGGCGCCCCGGTGCGGCCGCTGGGCCGGTTCGCGGCCCCGCCGCTGCAGCGCGCCGTCGCGCAGCTGCGCGCGGGGCAGCGGCTGCTGCGGTTCAGCTTCTACAACGTGGTCAAGCTTCCCGGGGGCGAGTTCTTCCTCAGCTTCGGCAAGCACGCCGGGGTCATGCGCGAGGGCGGGGTGCAGCCGCTGGACGGCATGCTGCGCCCCACGCGCATCCTGCGCAACGCGGCCGCCCTGGACGACGCGGGCGACGTGTACTTCGGCGAGTACCTCCCCAACGAGGAGCGCGGGCCCATGCACGTGTACCGGCTCCCGGCGGGGACGTCGCGCGTGGAGGTGGCGTACCGGTTCGAGGCGGGCGAGATCCGCCACGTGCACGGCATCTACCGCGACCCGTTCGACGGCTCCCTCTGGTGCGCCACGGGGGACCGGCCCTCCGAGTGCCGCATCCTGCGCTCCGTGGACGGCTTTCGCACCGTCGAAATCATCGGGCAGGGCGACGAGACGTGGCGGTGCGTGAGCATGGTCTTTACGCCCGACGCCATCTACTACGGCAGCGACGCCGAGTTCAGGATGAACCACCTGTACCGGCTGGCGCGCCGCGGCGGGCGGCGGGACGTGCTGACGGAGGTGGAGGGCCCCGTCTACTACAGCACCACCTCCGGCTCCGACCTGTTCTTCGGCGTGACGGCGGAGCTCTGTCCCAGCCAGACGGAGCCGTCCGGCGTGGTGTGGCACGTGGGGAGCGACGGCGTGCCCTCGCGCGTGGCCGCGCTACCCAAGGACCCGCTCCCGGTGCGGTACTTTCTTCCCGGCACCATCAACTTTCCCGGCGGGCCGGGCGTGCCCGGCGACGTGTACTTTCACGGGGTGGCGCTTTCCGGTGGCGACGCCCACGTCCTCCGCCTGCGGCGTGGCGCCGTGTGACCCGGCCCGCGGCCCTGGTCGTCTGTGCAGACCCCGGAAAGCATCACGCGGAGGACGCGGAGGAAGGGGATCGAGGACGCGGAGAACGGACGAGCTCTCCGCGTCCTTGCTCTCTTCCTCCGCGTCCTCCTCGTAAAATTTACGTTTGGTCGCGCTGCACACGCAAATCGTGAGATTCGAATGAGCGAATCTTCGCAGGCTCCGGGGCGCCGCTCGGGCCGCCGTGCGTTGCGGGGGGGGCGGTGCGCGGGGTATGTTTGCCATCGGCGGCGCGGCGGCGGAGGCCGGGGAAGCCCGCGTCCCTGCAGAGGCCCAACAGATTCGGCATGGGGCCGGCAACCACGGCATGTGCATGGCATTCAACACGGCGGAGCGGGGGACGGTGAGCGCCTGCGCGCCACGCGAGACTGCGGACCGGAGGGTCGCGCCGCGGGCGCGGCCGTGGCCGGTGCTGGCCGCGACCCCGGCGGATCGCCGGTGAACGCGCACCCCCGTCCCTGGACGCCGGAAGTCCCCGCGCCCGCGCTGGAACTGGCCTTCGTAGGGAGCGTGGTGCCGTCGGTGCTGGGGTGGACCACGCACGCCTTCTCGCCCGCGGCCAACCGCTTTCAGTTGAGCCTGCTGGAGTTTCTGTCGCGCCGCGCGGCGATGAACGTGCGGGCGTTCAGCCTGCGCCCGCTGGCGGCCTGGCCCGGCGACCCGGTGGTGCTGTACCGGGGTGACCGCGCTTTGCTGGACGACACCGGGGTGCAGGCGCGCCTGGTGCCCTACCTGAACGTGCGCGGGGCCAAGGAGGCGTCGCTGGCGGCGGCGATGTTCGCCGACCTGGCCGGCTGGGCCCGCGCCTCGGGCGGACGCCGCCCACGGGCCCTGCTGGTCTACAACCTGTTCTCGCCCGTGGGGCTGCCGGTGCTGGCCGCGGCGCGGGCATGGCGGGTGCCCGCGGTGGCCCTGGTGGCGGACCTGCCGTTCGACTACGCCCTCCGTCGTGCGCGCGGCGTGCTGGAGCGGATGGACGTGCGCGCGCAGCTGGCGGCGCTGCGGCGCTTCGACGGTCTTGTGGTGCTGAGCCCGCACGTGGCGCAGGACTATGCGCCGGGGGTGCCCTGGATCCGCATGGAAGGGGGCGTGCATCCCGACGACGCGGGCGATCCGCCCCGCGGCGGAGCCCTTCCCGGCGTGGCGGGGCGGCCGGTGATGTACTCGGGGCTGCTGAACGAGATGAACGGCATTCCCCTGCTGCTGGAGGCGTTCGCGCGCCTGCAGGGGCCGGAGTGGCGGCTGTGGCTGTACGGCGGGGGTCCGCTGGCCGGCGCGGTGCGGCGCGCCGCCGAGAAGGACGCCCGCATCGTCTACCACCCCTGGGAGCAGGTGCCGGCGGAGACGGTGCGCCAGCGGCAGCGCGAGGCGTGCGTGCTGGTGAACCCGCGCCCCTCGTCGCACCGGGCCAACCGGTACAGCTTTCCCAGCAAGCTGCTGGAGTACCTGGTGAGCGGCACGCCGGTGGTGAGCACCGCCCCGCCCGGCGTTCCCGACGAGTACCACCCGCACCTGGAGTTGCTGCGGGAAGAAACCCCGGAAGGGCTGGCTGCGGCCATCCGCCGCGCCGCCGCCCGCCCCGAGGCGGAGCGCGCGGCGCGCGGGGCCCGCGCGCGGGAATGGGTGCTGCGGGAAAAGAACTGGGACCGGCAGGCCCAGCGCATCGGCGAATTCATCCGCCGCGTGACGCGGCCCCGCCTGCTGAACGGGGGCGATCCGCCGGAGCGGGGGTAGAGCCGCGGCGTTCGGCCCGCGCGATCGGCTGAGCGGACGTCACAACGAGAGGGGATCCGGACCGGTCCGGATCCCCTTTGTTTTTCGGCGTTTCGCCGATTCGGTTGCAGTCGAATGTACTCCGCCCTGCTCATCGATGAGCCAACAATCCGGTGGATGGGTCAGGCTTATCCACTCGTTGTCAGCGTCCAGCCGGGGCGGCCTCTTACGGATCGCAATCGGGTGGATGATGTGCCCCGGCAGACCCCCGCCGCGCCACCTCGATCCCTGCCCATCCAAAAAATGCGGATCCCGTCCCCTCGCCGGCAGCGTTCTCTCTTCCAGGGGACGCCAGCATCCTGGCGATTCCCATCCGGTCCGCCTCCGGCCGTCGCACCCGCATCCGTCCAGCACCGCCCGTCTCCCCCGCCATCCAGCACTGCCCGCCTTCCCCGACGTGCGGCTGCTCGGACACGAACGGGCCTCCGGCGCGGCTTCCAGAACGATCCTCCGCAATCCGGTATTACGCATCGCAATCGGGTGGATGAGGTCCCCGGCAGCCCCCGCCGCGCCACTTCGATCCCTGCCCTCCAAAAAAATGCGGATCCCGTCCCCTCGCCGGCAGCATCCTCTCTTCTAACGGACGCCAAGCATCCTGCCGATCCATCTCCGCCTCCGGCCGTCGCACCCGTCCATCCAGCACTGCCAGTCTTCCCCCGACGCGTTTGTATCGGGGCCTCTCGGGCACCATGGGTTCTCGAGCGCGGATTCCAGAAGGATCCTCCGCAATCCGGTATGAGGCTCGATCGCCGCTTCAGTCCGCCGCGACGGCCTCTTCCTCCGCGGCCACTTCGCTGCGCATGGGCTCCGGCTCGCCGGAACGCGCGCGCGGCGCGTCCTTGAGGGCGGCGTGCGCGGCGGCCAGGCGCGCCACGGGAACGCGGTACGGCGAGCAGGAGACGTAGTTCAGCCCTGCGCGATGGAAGAACTCTACCGAGCGGGGATCGCCGCCGTGCTCGCCGCAGACGCCCACCTTCAGGCCCGCCTTTACGCCGCGCCCCAGCCGCGTCGCCATCTCCACCAGCTGGCCCACGCCGTCCACGTCCAGCGTCTGGAACGGATCGTCCGGCAGCACTCCGGCGTCCACGTACGAGGGGAGAAAGCGCCCCGCGTCGTCACGCGACAGGCCGAACGTGGTCTGCGTAAGGTCGTTGGTGCCGAACGAAAAGAACTGCGCGTGCGCGGCGATGCGGTCCGCCGTCAGCGCGGCGCGCGGAAGCTCGATCATCGTCCCCACCAGGTAGTCCACCCGCGCGTCGTGCTGGTAGAACACCTCCTCCGCCACGTCGTCCACGATCTGCCGCTGCCGCCGCAGCTCCTCGGCCGCGCCCACCAGCGGGATCATGATCTCCGGGCAGACGCGCACCCCCTGCTTCTGCACGTTCACCGCGGCCTCGAAGATGGCCTGCGCCTGCATCCAGGTGATGTCGGGATAGCTGATCCCCAGGCGGCAGCCGCGGTGGCCCAGCATGGGGTTGGCCTCGTGGTGCGCGTCCACGCGGGCCCGCAGCTTGTCGGGGTTCTGCTTGAGCTTGCGCGCCAGGTCCTTGATCTCGGCCGTGCCGTGCGGCAGGAACTCGTGCAGCGGCGGGTCCAGCAGGCGAATGGTAACCGGAAGGCCGTCCATCGCCCGGAAGATCCCCTCGAAGTCCGCGCGCTGCATCGGCAGCAGCCGGGCGACGGCGATGGCGCGCGCGGCGCCGTTCTCGGCCAGGATCATCTCGCGCACCGCGTCGATGCGGTCGCCCTCGAAGAACATGTGCTCCGTGCGGCACAGGCCGATCCCCTCGGCGCCGAAGCGGCGGGCCACCGTGCTGTCGTGCGGCGTGTCGGCGTTGGTGCGCACGCGCAGGGTGCGGGCGGCGTCGGCCCACTCCATCAGCCGGCGGAAGTCGTCCGTGGGCTCCGGCTCCACCGTGGGCACCCGCCCCAGGATCACCCGCCCCGTGCTCCCGTCCAGCGTGATCCAGTCGCCCTCCGACACCGTGACGTCGCGGATGGAAAAGCGGCGGCGCCCCTCGTCCATGATCAGCTCGCCGGCGCCCGCCACGCAGCACTTGCCCATCCCCCGCGCCACCACCGCCGCGTGCGACGTCATCCCCCCGCGGCAGGTGAGGATGCCCTGCGCCGCCACCATCCCGTGAAAGTCCTCGGGCGAGGTCTCGCGCCGCACCAGCACCACGGGCTCGTGCGGACCGCGCTCCGCCGCCTCGTCGGGGTTGAACACCACCACGCCCGACGCCGCCCCGGGCGACGCGGGGAGCGCGGTGGTCAGCACCTGCACGTTGGCGTGGGGATCCACCATGGGGTGCAGCAGCTGGTCCAGCTGCCCGGGCTGCACGCGCAGCACCGCCTCGTCGGGGGTGATGAGCCCCTCGTCCACCATCTCCACGGCCATGCGCACCGCGGCGTGGCCGGTGCGCTTGGCGGTGCGGGTCTGCAGCAGGTACAGGTGGCCCTTCTCTACCGTGAACTCCAGGTCCTGCGCGTCGCGGTAATGGTCCTCCAGCAGCCGCGCCGCCTCCAGGAACTCCGCGTACGCGCCGGGGAGCGCCCGGGCCATCCCGTCGATGTGCAGCGGGTCGCGGATGCCGGCCACCACGTCCTCGCCCTGCGCGTTCACCAGGAACTCGCCGTACAGCCGCTTTTCTCCCGTGGAGGGGTCGCGCGTGAAGGCCACGCCCGTTCCCGAGTCTTCGCCCATGTTGCCGAACACCATGGAGCAGACGCTGACGGCCGTCCCCAGGTCGTCGCTGATGCCGTTGATGCGGCGGTACGCCTTTGCGCGCGGCGTTTGCCACGAGTTGAAGACGGCGTGGATGGCGCCCCACAGCTGGTCCTGCGGGTCGTCCGGAAAGTCCTTGCCCGTGCGGGCGCGGACCAGGGCGCGGAACTCGGCGGTGAGCTCGCGCAGGTCCGCGGCGGAAAGGTGCGTGTCTTCGCGAACGCCGCGCGCGCGCTTGCGCTCTTCCAGCAGCCGCTCGAAGTCGTCGGCGTGCACGCCCAGCACCACGTCCGCGTACATCTGCACGAAGCGGCGGTAGCTGTCGAAGGCGAAGCGCTCGTCGCCGCTTTCCGCGGCCAGGGCCGCGGCGGTCGTCTCGTTCAGCCCCAGGTTCAGGATGGTGTCCATCATTCCCGGCATGCTGAACGCGGCGCCGGACCGCACCGACACCAGCAGCGGCGACGCCCCGCCACCGAACGTCTTTCCCGTGGCCGTCTCCAGCCGCTCCAGCGCGGTCTGCACCTGCTCGCGCAGCCCGTCGGGATACGTCCCGGCGCGCAGGTACAGACGGCAGACTTCGGTGGTGATGGTAAAGCCGGGAGGAACGGGAACGCCGATGCGGGCCATCTCGGCCAGGCCGGCGCCCTTGCCGCCCAGCAGCTCCCGCATGTCCTTGCTGCCTTCCGTCTGTCCCGCGCCAAAGAAGTAGACGTACCGCTCGGCCATGTGCGATCGCTCGGGTGGTGGTGTGTTCGCGCGCGTGTTCGTGCGGTCGATCGGCGGAGTTGGGCGGCCTGAACGGGCGCCTCCGCGCGCCGGCTACGGCAATATCGGCGCCGATGCGGGGCGGCGACAGGGCGATGGGCGGACGGGCGCACGGGTGAAGGGGTGAAGGGGTGAAGGGGTGAAGGGGTGAACGGGTGAACGGGTGAA